>JALYQI010000044.1 GCA_030855955.1 bacterium
CATATTGATTTTATTGTAATTTAATCCAGGGAGGTCGACAAGTCAGCGCTTAAATTTTTAATACCATTCTCTGTAATCAAGATGTCGTCTTCTATCCTAATACCTATCTGTTCTTCAGGAATATAAATGCCCGGTTCAACCGTCAAAACCATGCCAGCCGTTAACGGTATAACGTAATCCGCTGCGTCGTGCGTATCAAGCCCTAAAAAGTGCGAAGTTAAATGAGGGTAATATTTCTTTAGTTTCTTTTTGTCCTTAATATCATCCAAAAGTTTCAGTCTTTGCAATTCTTTGGCCATTACTTTATCGACTTTCTGTTCATATTTTTTCATATCAACACCGGGTTTAAGCATTTTTTCGGCAGCTTGTTTTACGCGCAATACAGACTCGTATACTTCTTTTTGACGCTTTGAGGGACTACCAATAGAGTATGTTCTCGTAATATCAGCGCTGTAATTTTCAACTTCAGCTCCTACATCCATGAGTAATAAATTATTTTTTTCTAGTACAGTATTATTATCAATATAGTGTATCGTCGCGGCATTTTTACCTGCAGCAATAATGGGCTGGTAAGCATGACCCATTGCACCACCTTTAATAAAATCGGCCGTGATGTCAGCCTCAATCTCCATTTCATTTTTATATTTTTGTAACCTTGCTTTTATTCTCTTTAAACTGTCAGCTGTCAAATCAATAGCTTTTTGCAAGGCTAAAAGCTCTACTGGCTGTTTTATTTGCCGAAACTGCGCTAAAGTCTTACGAATATCGACAGTCTCTACTGAGCGATGTTTCTTTATCGCACTTAGTAGGGTACTCCTGGCTGGATTTGCATAGAACCCAAAATGTTCAAAGTAAGTTTCGGCTGGTGCAATTGTATGTACTTTTTTATATTTTTTAAGTAGTTTATCTAGTATTATCCAGCCATCGTGGTGCTCTATTATCTCTGTGATCCCAGATATCGTAACTAAATTTTTATTATCGATGCTGCCATCCCAAAGATCTCGATGTTCAGCTCGTTTTGGTGCAATAAGAAATGATTGACCTTCGTGTATGACTAACACATACTCGGGTTCGTTTATACCTGTCAAGTACCAGAAATTACTATCTTGTCGAAATGGAAAGGTTGTATCAGCCGAACGCTGCAATGATCCATTCGCGGTCAGAACGATTAACGGGGCTTCCGTAACTTCACATAACCGAAGTCTATTTTGAATAAAAAAATCAGCAGTAAATAATTCACTCATAGAATAGACAGATTATATAGTATCGCGTCGCCGTGGCCGAATATATTGCCTTAAAATTATGGCCTTTTTTTCACCTATAAGTTTCGCGATCTCCCAGTCACGAGCTTGTTGTATACCGCGGTAGCTGCCAAAAGTTCTTAATAACTTCTTACGAGTTTCAGGCCCTATGGTAGGGATATCGTCTAACAGACTACTGACTTGACGCTTAGTTTTTAATACAGTGTGATAACTAACGGCAAAGCGGTGCGATTCATCACGAATCCTCTGCAGCAACTTAATAATATGCGAAGTTTGCGGTAAGCGAACTGACAAATATTCATCACTTTCTAATATTGTACCGTCCAATTCTATTAATTTATTACGATTTAATTGTAGATATGGCCAATCTTTATAAATAATTATTTCTTCAAATTGCTTGGCTAAGCCTACAATCGGTCTTTGTATGCTACGTTCTTTCATAACAGATATTGCACTAGCTAGTTGGCCTTTTCCACCGTCTATCAAGAATAGTCCCGGCAATGGCCAATCTTTCGTATTCTTATCAGCTAGCCGCCTTGTTAGAACTTCTCGCATATGGGCAAAGTCATCATTACCAGGCAGACGCATTTTGAATTTACGATAAGAAGCTTTATCGGCGACCCCATTGGTAAACACTACCATGCTGGCAACTGTATCAGTACCCGACATATGTGATATGTCATAACCTTCGATTCTTCGCGGTATTTTATCAAGTGACAGTAATTCACTTAAGTCATTCAAAGCATGATCCCGGCTTAAATCCATATTTTCTTTGTCGCTGAAGATAACCTGCCGGCCAAGATTTTTAAGTGCAAACAGTTGGTTGCGTGCTCTTGCCGCTTGCTCGAATTGCTGTTTCTTGGCAGCATGGTTCATGTCGCGCTCTAGCTCATTGGCAAGTTGAACCCGTTCGCCTTTAAGATACATTATGAGTTTTTTAAGATTTGCTTTATATATGGGGCTGTTTAGCTGGCCGGTTTCTGGACCAGGACATAGGCCTAGATGATATTGCAAACAGGCGCGCTTGGGCAAAACTAAGTGTGTCGAGTAAGGAAAAATTTTACGCAAGTATTTTAAAGCCCGACGCACGCTAAAGCCGCTTATATATGGTCCAAGGTATAAGGCGCCGTCATCCATAGGCCGACGAACATAGCTCACCGTCGGGAAAGTGCTTTTCATATCTATACGCACGTATAAGTTCGATTTATCATCGCGCAGCAATATATTATAGCGTGGCATATACCGCCGGATCATTTCGGCCTCCAAGAAAAGGGCTTCGATTTCGCTTTCAACTTCAATCCAATCAACATCAGCTATTTCAAGCACTAGCGCTTCGGTTTTCGGGTCCCGGTTACGGCTGGCCTGAAAATACTGCCGCACGCGATTACGTAAGATCGCGGCTTTGCCGACATAGATAATTTCACCCTTCTGATTTTTATGAAAGTAAACACCAGGATTTTTTGGTAAGTCAGCAAGCTTTGCCTGCAAAGTTCTGGACATAGATTAGATCCTTGCAGTTGTCTTGGCACAGGATTCACAAATGACGTGCAGTCTGCGGCGGACATTAGTGGAGTTTACAAGATTACTCGTTTTGGCTCCACATTTTTCACATTCCGCAATATCCTTGGATTTATCAGAAAAACCCACTTGCATGCGATCGTCAAACACAAATAATTTACCTTCCCACAGTCCGTCATCGCCAAAAGTTTGGCCATATTTCTGAATCCCACCATCAAGCTGGTAAACCTCTTCGTAGCCGCGATTTTTCATCATGGAACTTAGGATTTCGCAGCGGATGCCACCCGTACAGTAGGTGACTATTGGTTTATCTTTATGCTTGGATATTTCACCTGTTTCGATGTCTTGCTTAAAATCGCGGCTTGTCTTGGCATTGGGGATTATGGTGTTTTTAAAACGACCAATTTGTGCCTCGTACAAGTTGCGGCCATCATAGAAAATTACCTCATCTCCTTTTTCTTCTATAAGTCTGTGTAGGGCTTTGGGGTTTAAATATTTACCCCCGCCGACAACACCTGACTTATTAACACGCAGCTCGTCTACCGCATCAAAGGCAACTACTTCATCTTTAACTTTGACTTTTAGTTTTGGAAAATTATCCCTACTTCCCTCACTCCATTTATACGTAATACCATCAAAAAGACTATGAGATTTCATCTCGCGGCTATAGTATTTAAGATTTTTTATTTTACCGCCCAACGTACCGTTAATACCATGCGGGCTAATCAAAATACGTCCTTTGAGTTCGAGCTTTTCGCATAAAGCCCTTTGCCAATGCATAGTCGTTTCCGGATCTGTAATTGGTACGAATTTATAATACAAAATGATCTTTTCCATCGATCTATTAGTATAAAATGTTTGCCCACCCTTGTCACGCGCATATGGTTACTGTATACTTGATAATACTTTTTATTACTAATGAGGCGGCAAAAATAATCTTAAACAAAAATATCTAACACAGATATATTAAACGCGCGGTCCCAAGAAAGGAGCCGGCTCAATGTCATTGCAAAGAGAAACACTTAAAATTTACTGGCAGCACGCCTGGCGTTATAAGCCCTACGTAATAGGGATATTTTTAACGCTGCCATTAGCTCTTGTTATGCACCAGATTTTACCGCCGATTATTGCCGCTTCTATATTGGATAGATTATCAACAGGAAACTTTGTCCAAGGAGAATTGTGGGAGTCTTTTGGTGTGCCACTGTTGGCCTATGGATTACTGGTTATTTTAGGTGGTAGTCTTGGATGGCGTTTGGCCGTATATTTTATATGGAAACTTGAATCTTTTGTTGAACGGGATCTAGCCCGCACTGTTTTTAATAAGTACATGGACCTTGATTCAGAATTTCACGCCAATTCTTTTGGCGGATCGTTGGTATCACGTGCTAATAAACTTCTTAGTTCTTATATCAGACTTGCTGACACGGCTTTTTTTCAGCTCTATACGCTGATCGTATTTTTCATTATCAGCTCTGCAGTTCTATGGTCACGGTCACCCCAGTTCGTTATTGTATCGTTATTCGTATCAATTATTTATATTGCATCATCCGTACTTATTACCAAGAAAGTGAGGCAACTTAGTGCTGTGCAAGCCGAACGGCAGAATAAACAAACCGGTGTGCTAGCAGATATGGTCACTAATATTATGGCTGTTAAGAGTTTCGCGGCACACCAAAGTGAGAAAAAACGCTATGAAAAATCTACCGAAAGTAGCCGCAAAGCGACAAACGATGTTATGCGTGCCTCTTTATTGACCGAAACATATTTCGGCGGCGTAACAACCAGTTTACAAACACTAGCCTTGGTGCTTGCGACCGCAAGCGTCGTATTATTTGATGCTAACATTGGCACGGTTTTTCTGATATTAACCTATACCGGTAATATTCAGGCACGTCTCTGGGACTTTTCAATGCACTCTTTGCGACAGATAAATAGGGGCTTAGGTGATGCACAAGAAGCAGTAGAAACTTTACTAAGAGAGCCCGAGGTACTAGATCCTATTCAGCCAAAAAGATTACATCTGCAAAAAGGCGAGATTACTTTTGAGGAGGTGTCATTTTCCCACGATCATACTAATCTATTTGAACATTTTAATTTGCGCATCGCGCCTGGTGAAAAAATTGGTATTGTCGGCTTATCAGGTTCAGGTAAAACAACTCTCACAAAGTTGTTATTACGATTTAAAGATTTAAATTCAGGTAAAATATTAGTTGACGGCACAGATATTAGCAGTGTTGCGCAGGCAGATCTGCGTAGCTATATTTCGTATGTGCCGCAGGAGCCTTTGTTGTTTCATAGATCTCTGTCAGAAAATATTGCTTACGGCAAAGGAGACTCAAACGAAAGTGAGATCATAAAAGCTGCCAAAAATGCTCATGCTCATGAATTCATTACAAAACTACCGGAGAGTTACAAAACACTTGTGGGTGAACGTGGAGTCAAGTTATCCGGGGGCCAACGTCAACGTGTTGCTATCGCTCGTGCCATGCTCAAGGATGCTCCAATTTTAATTCTTGATGAAGCTACTAGCGCTCTTGATAGCGAAAGCGAAGTGTTAATTCAAGATGCATTGTGGAAGCTCATGGAAGGCCGTACCGCTATTGTTATTGCCCACCGATTAAGTACGATACAAAAAATGGACCGCATTATTGTACTGGATGATGGCAAAATTGTTGAAGAAGGTTCGCATAAGCAACTGATTGCAAATAAGGGCGTATATTCTCGTCTCTGGCAACATCAGTCAGGTGGATTTTTGGAGGATTAATAAACTGCAGTTTATTAATCTTTATTTATTCGCTCTCGTCAGCTGTGTCGACATCGGGCTCGGTTTCTTCGCTACCTTGTTCAGCTTCAACTTCGCTAACATCTTTATCTTCTGCAAGAGCTGCATCAGCTTCGGCAATTTGATCCTTAGGCATATCTACGATAGCGACTGTTTCCTCAAGTTCCGTGAGAATCTTGACGTCCTTCGGTACTTTAATATCTGCGACAGAGACTTTATCACCCACTTCAACTAATTTCTCACCAGGTACAAACAATTCATCGGGTAAATTAGACGGCAGAGCTTCAACTTCTACTGTATCCAGTGTTTGTAGCACCATTAGACTTGAGCGTTCCGCTGGAATCTCACCCTCGATTTTCACGGGAATCTCCGCTTCAACCGTTTCATTACGATTTACAGCATGAAAGCCGACATGACGAAGTGTATTTTTGACGGGATCCAAATCCACATCTTTAATCATGGCTAGGTGTTTCTTACCATCCACAGTCAGCTCAACCGGATGATGTTTGCCGGCCGCATGGTAAACTTTAGTAATTTCTATAAATGAAGCGCAGACGGCTTGGGATTCTTTGCCGCGCTCATAAATGTTTGCCGGTACAATACCGTCACGACGCAAAGCCTTCACGGCTTTACCTAATTCTTTTCGCTCAGTCAATTTCAGCGTGATTGTATCGCTGCTCATGATTTCCTCTTTTCTAATTTGCTTTTCTTATTATAACAGATTGGACTGGACGTTACACCCCTAAACAATGTACGCTAATAATTAATGTTTGATATCGAGCACATTATTAAAGCTGGTGGGGTTTTGATAGTTTCACTTATTGTCTTTGCAGAGTCCGGGTTATTGGTAGGGTTTTTCTTGCCGGGTGACACGCTTTTGTTTGGGGCCGGCCTGGCCGCTTCACAAGGGGAGATTTCGCTTACCGCACTGATTATTGCCGTGGTTGCAGCTGCAATAATTGGTGATAATGTGGGCTACAGCATCGGTCGGCGTACTGGACACCGTATTTTTAAGAAAAAAGACGGTATTTTGTTTAGGCAAGAATATCTAGAAAAAGCTGAAGCCTTTTATGAAAAACATGGTGGTAAAACGATCATCATTGCCCGTTTCGTGCCGATTGTCCGTACCTTTGCCCCAGTTGTTGCTGGGGCCAGCAAAATGACCCGTCGGCGCTTTTTCGCATTCAATGTTGTCGGTGGCATCTTATGGGGAGCCGGCATGCCACTGCTCGGCTATTTTGTTGGTAACAGAATACCGGGTTTGGATAAATATATTGAAATAGTCATATTGGGGGTTGTCGTTCTAAGTCTTGTGCTGGCATTCGCACATGTACTGAAAGACAAATCTACCCGCACGAAAATTGCCACAGCTCTCAAAGATTGGCTGCGAAAAATATTTTTAAATAAAAAACTAAATTAATCTTCGTCCGATTCAATCCTTCTAATACGTTCTTGTAAGGCCTCAATAAACTCAACTTCGATGCCTAAGGCCTTGGCTTGCTCAAACGGGTTTTTTGCCCTAGGCATTATGTTCCCTAGCTCCAAAGAATAGCTCCTGGTTCGCTGACGCACCTCCTGCGGGCTCAGGCCAACCTCGCCAGTGACGTGTGCGACTACTTCCTGGAGTTCAGGTGGTCTACCTTGCAAAACTTCTTGAATCAAAAAGTATCGGCCAGCTTCGATCGCAGCTTTATGATTGGATAATTCTTCGCCGCTTTTCATAATATCTTACGTAAATACTGGCCGGTGTAACTGCTCACGACCTTTGAAACATGTTCGGGCGTGCCTTTTGCCACGATAGTACCGCCCTTGTCCCCACCTTCGGGGCCCATATCGATTAACCAGTCGGCAGATTTTATGACATCAAGGTTATGTTCGATGATAACCATAGAGTTGCCGGTATCAACTAAAGCGTGCAATACTTCCAGCAATTTTTTTACATCTGCCATGTGCAAACCGGTAGTTGGTTCATCCAAAATATATAAAGTCCGGCCAGTAGCCCTGCGCGATAACTCTGTAGCTAGTTTAATGCGCTGGGCTTCGCCGCCACTTAATGTCGTCGCGGGTTGGCCTAGGCCTATATAACCTAAACCTACGTCAACTAACGTCTGGAGTTTTCGGGCAATTGAAGGCATATTTTCAAAAAAATTCAGTGCTTGCTCTACGGTCATCTCCAACACATCACTAATCGTTTTGCCTTTATAATGTATCTCAAGGGCTTCGCGGTTATAGCGCTTACCATGACAAACTTCGCATGGTACATAGACATCAGGCAAAAAATGCATTTCTATTTTAATGATTCCATCACCTGAACAATTTTCGCAACGACCACCTTTGACATTAAAACTGAAACGACCCGCTTTATAACCCCGAATTTTGGCTTCTGGCGTGCTAGCAAATAATTCACGAATCGGTGTGAACAATCCCGTGTAGGTGGCAGGATTTGAGCGTGGTGTTCGCCCGATTGGTGACTGGTCGATTACGATAGCTTTATCGAGTTCTTTTATGCCTTCAATGTCATCATGCTTGCCAGGCACCATATTGGCGCGCATCAGCCGTGCTTGTAATTCTTTGGCCAGAATGTCGTTAATAAGGCTAGATTTACCCGAGCCGCTGACTCCACTCACAACCACTAGTTGACCTAATGGTATTTCAACATCTACGTTTTTGAGGTTGTTTTCGCGCGCACCGATAATGTGAATTAATTTGCCATTGCCGCTGCGGCGTTCTTTGGGTATGAAAATTTCTTTTTCACCGCGTAAATATTGTCCAGTAATACTAGCTTTTACTTTAGCTACATCTGCCGGTAAACCAGTGGCGACAATTTTGCCACCGTGTACGCCCGCTCCAGGACCAATGTCGACCAGAAAATCCGCTGTACGAATCGTCTCTTCATCATGCTCAACCACAATTACTGTGTTGCCTAAGTCACGCAAATGTTTAAGGGTCTTAATCAACCGTTCATTGTCACGTTGATGCAAACCGATCGATGGTTCGTCCAAAACATACAACACACCCATCAGACCTGAACCAATTTGTGTAGCCAGTCGGATTCGTTGGGCTTCGCCGCCACTCAGTGACACAGCGCTACGCGCCAGACTCAAATAATTAAGACCGACATCTTGCATGAACTTGAGCCGCGCGGTTATTTCCTTGAAGACTTGTTCGGCAATATGTTTTTCTTTGTCGTTTAATCTGACTGTTTTGAATAATTCGACAGCATCATCAATAGATAGTTCACAAATATCCATTATCGACATGTCGGCTACTGTAACTGCTAATACTTCGGGTTTTAAACGACGGCCCTTGCAGACTGCGCATGGCCGGGACTGCATGAACCGTTCGATATCGCGGCGGATAAAATCACTCTCTGTTTCTTTGTGGCGACGCTCAAGGTTAGGTATTACTCCTTCGTAAGTCGTCATAAAGCTCCGACCTATCCCTAAAGAAACTCTATAAGGCTTGCTGCCGGTGCCATACAATAGTTTATCCAGCTGATCAGGTTTTAATTCTCCTGTCGGCACATTCATGCTAAAACCATACGCTTCTGCGACTGCCTGCATTTTTTTCATGTACCAGGTGTCAACATTGATGCGGTTGAACGGACGGATTGCTCCTTCGGCAATTGTCAATCGACCGTTTGGGATAACTAGTTCTGGATCGACTTCAAGACGGTTGCCTAATCCCGTACATACCGGACAAGCACCGTGCGGCGAGTTAAAACTAAAGGTACGCGGCTCAAGCTCGGGTATGGAAACATCGGGATGATCAACACATGCATATTGCAAACTAAACACATTATCTTCATTCGTATCGGCATGGTGCACCATAATTTTGCCGTCGGCAAGATCGAGAGACTGTTCCACACTTTGGGCTAAACGTGTCCGACTGGCGTCATCATTGACTAATCGGTCAACGACAATTTCAATCGTGTGCTTATAGTTTTTATCAAGGGTTGGAAATTCATCGAGCGCATAAATGACATTATCAACACGCACACGCGCAAAGCCCATGCGCATAAATTGCTCAGGGATATGTTCAAATGCGCCTTTTTTATCGATCACCACAGGAGATAAAACGATCAGTTTGGCACTTTCGGGCAACTTAGTTATTTGATCGATAATATTTTGGGTTGTCTGACGCGTAACTGGTTTATTACATATTGGACAATGCGGCACACCTATTCTTGCGAACAGTAGGCGTAAATAATCATAAATTTCCGTGACTGTAGCGACCGTACTACGTGGATTACGGCTGGTTGATTTTTGATCTATAGAAATGGCGGGGCTTAAGCCGTCGATCTGATCGACATCCGGCTTTTCCATTATGCCTAAAAACTGTCGCGCGTAAGAACTCAAACTTTCGACATAACGGCGCTGGCCCTCGGCATAAATGGTATCAAATGCCAGAGATGACTTACCAGAACCTGACAAACCGGTAATAACTACTAACTTGCCTCGTGGGATCGTAAGGTCTATGTCCTTAAGGTTATGTTCTCGCGCACCCTTAATCTCAATATAATCTGCCAAACTATCGCTCCTTAAACGGAAAGATTATACCTGAAAGTAGCGATTTTTTCTAGCCCCTACGAGCTTGGGTTGTAAGCTTTGATATCAAGCGGGCCTAAATTTATATCTGGGTTGCCATTCGCTGAAACAAGTGATCCTTCTACGCTTGTTTCAATCACTTCCTTGATCATCCCTTCGTCCGCTTTTGATATTTGTTGAACAAAGTTACCAAGGACAAGTGTCGGCGTACCAATACTGCGTCTCTGTCTGCGGTGACCGTCCTCAGTAAAACCTTTAACCCCTGATCTTCCAAGGATTGCATATATCTCCTGACGCTCTTGGGTAAGTCGCTCTGAATCGAGCCGCATCAAGATTGTCCGGCGATTAGCCAGTAAACCTATTCCTCCCATTGCAACGGTATATCCGTCGTCATTGATGCATTCTGCATTACTTATTCTGTCTAGGACTCTACCAAATTGATAGCCCGATATAAATCCTGAGTTAAAATTCCTTGGCATTAAACGGGGATCAAAAATAAAAGCATCCATTTTTGAAGTACGTTTCACTTCTGGTATATCTTCACTATGAAATAGCTCAGAAAGTGCGCCGCTCATCAAAGAAGCATCATCTTCCTCAACTCTACGCCATACTTTCAATATTCTACCGCGTCGGTTTTCTTGATTTGCTCTCAAATAAGAACCATCTCGCGCCAATGGCACATTGTTTCGTCTTCTCATAGCTCTCCTTTTTAGGCAAAGTTTAGCAGCTTATGTTTTAGTATGGCAAACAATAAACGTTGTGAAATACAGCAATAATCACTGCTATACTTATTCCATGTACTTCATAAAAAAATATGGCAAGATTATCCTGTTTGATACCTTGGCTGTATTATGTTTCGCGGGTGTTATCGCATTTGGCTGGTTGCCGGGACCTGGTGGTCTGCCATTATTTTTATTAGGACTCAGTTTGTTGGCCGTCAATCATGAGTGGGCCGAGCGATGGCTGGAAACTGCTAAACATAAAGGCAGCACAATAAAGGACACCTTATTTCCAAACAAAACTTGGGTACGTAATCTCTACGACATAGGTACGGTTTTTCTTTTTGGTACAGGTATGTACTTACTACTTAATGCATCAAATCGGTTTATAGAAGGCGCCAGTGTTTTGCTAATGACGGCTAGCTTATTTGTATTTTTACTAAACCGTGACCGCTTTGATTACCTGACGAGCCTGTTCACCCGTAAATAGATATAAAATATTATTGACTAAATAGTATTATTGTAGTATAATGTCACTCAAGATTAGAAAGGTGGCGAAAATGCTGCAGTTTATAATCCTTGGCTATGTCCCAGGGACTTCAGTTCAACTTTCCTTTTACGCAATTGTCCTGGCAATTACGGTCGGGTTAAGTGTGTTTTCTAGCTGGAAATTTGCCCAGTATCACAACGCCCAACGAAAATTTGCCGGACTAATGCCTTTGCTACTTAAGAAACAGTCACGCATCCGGCAACGGCAAGATGCTTTGAGCATAGAGTTGCAACTCCTGCAGGATGAATTCTTCCTCGGCACTGGTATTTACCCGTTCAGCGAGATTAGCCAGCCTAGCAAAAAAGCACGCCGCCAAACTTTGATCGCCGCCGCCCAATAATTTGCGCGTACGGAATTCCTCCCAAGTTTCGCGTTCCTCGGAACTTAACACATCGGAATAATTACGGGCTTTATACAGAGGCAGTAGATGCGCCAAACGTGGATCGCTAAAAGTAATATTTAGTGAACCGATATCGTTTTTATCGGCCGCCCGCACCACCGACATGGCGGTTTTATCTTGCTCAGCAAAAAAGCCCTCATATAACTGTGTATCAACTGCTTGGTCGTCGGGCATCATGTCAAGCTGGCGCTTCTTATCCATTATTTTGAGTGCAGCTAGCAAGTGTTGGTGGAAATCTTTGTATTTTTTTAAGGTTTTGTGATGCTGCGAAATTAGCTTCATATCTATTTTAACCCGCTCCTGGCTGGCCTGGTCGAGAACTCCTAACGGCGCTACAGCCGGACAGCGGTTAAATTGTAAAGTTTTAATTGGAAAACGCTTGGTCTCGTCTTCGACCCGTTCTTGCCAGCGAACTGCAAGTTCTGCGGGTGATAAGTGGACGACTTCTTCTGGGTTGGTTCTAAGATCATACACAAGTGTTCCTTGTTTGCCTGGATGCTCACCTATATTCACCACTACGGAAGTTTTTTCGTAGACACTGGGATATTTGCCGCTACAATACACAAACGGCTGATTAGTAGTAACCAGTTTAGAAACGACTTTTTTATCACGCAGCTGGAGTAGAAATTCAAAAAGTTTGGGCTGTTTGTTTTGAATAAGCCTGGTCACGGCGATAGTGGCACTAACATCGCTTAAGGCATCGTGAGCATCATCATGCTCTAGCTTATTTACTGCAGTTAACAACTCTAGCCGGTTACTGGGCCGCCCATCACTGCCAAATGGCCATTCGATATTATCCGGTCTTAAGGCACGAGTCATACGTACTAGATCTAAGATATCCCAACGTGAACGATTATCACGCCAACCCCATTCATAGGCGTCATAGAAATTACGGTAATGAAGAAACCTTATAAATTCATCATCAAACCGCACATTATTAAATCCTACAAATATTGTGCCCGGTATGGCTATCTGATTGGTAAAATACTTTAAGAATTCTGATTCACTAATACCATCAGCCAAAGTTTTTTGCGGCGTGATGCCAGTAATTAAAATAGCGTCCGGTTCAGGCAAGACGTCATCTGTCATTTTAACGTATATATTGTCAGGGTCAGCGATCGGCTTTAATCCTAGATCGGTGCGTTGGCCGGCAAACTGCATTATTCTAGAAGTTCGTGGATTTATACCACTGGTTTCAACATCATAAAAATAAAAACTTTGAGCCATGGTAGCTAAAAGTGTATCACTTTCCGTCGTTTAGTAAGTAATCTGTCCGTAACGGCCAAAAATAATTACTTGGTTCTTTTCAATGCCCTTACGTTCTAGTTCGCGCATGATACCCATTTTCTTCATAATATCTCGAAGCCGCCTTACACCTTCCTCATTCTCAAAATCTGTACGGGCTGCAAAACGTTCAATTTTGTGGCCTTTTATTTGCCAGCTTTCATTACGCTTTACTATGCGCCATGGTAAAGTATTGACGTTCAGTTTATAAACTGGGCTATCCTCAACACTCTCTTCTTTTTCAATTTCAGCGGCACGGCTATTAAGTACTACCTCTTTTACTACATATAGTAGTTGCTTCAAGCCCAAGCCACTTTGGGATGAAATAGCATAAAGCGGTGTATCTTTAGGTATAATTGTCCGAAGTTCCTTCAGGCGGTCATCAATTATTTCGCTATCAAATCCATCTATTTTAGTCAGAACGACTATCTGTGGCCGAGCACTCAAATCAATTTTGTAGTCATGCAGCTCCTTTTGAATAGTCTTATAAGACTCAGTAATGCTATTGTCATATGCATCAATAAGATGTACTAATACTTTGGTACGTTCCACATGACGCAAAAAGTCGTCACCCAATCCTTTTCCTTGGCTTGCACCTTCAATAAGTCCTGGAATATCGGCGAATAATAGAGAGGTGTCTTTGTCTATATCCACCATTCCCAAGTTTGGCGTCAGTGTCGTAAAAGGATAATCTGCAATTTCTGGTTGAGCATTACTGACAGCGTGCAGGAGGGTTGATTTTCCGGCATTAGGTAAACCAACAAGACCTACATCGGCAATCATTTTAAGTTCTAATGTAGCTGTAAAACTTTCGCCTTGTTCGCCTCGTTCGGCCACTCGCGGCGCCTGACGCACAGAACTAACAAAATGGGCATTACCAAAGCCGCCCTTTCCACCTCGAGCAATAATAATGCGTATTTCATCAGAGCTTAAATCAGCTAATTTACCGCCCTGTTCGTCGAACACGACTGTACCTACTGGTACTTTTACCTCCAGGTCTTTGCCTCTTTTGCCGTGCTTCCTACGCATAGATCCGTTCTGGCCGTTGCCAGCATTCAGACTCTTCTGAAAACGAAAGTTAGCCAGGGTGTTTTGGTTGCGGCTGGCAATAATGATAATGTCACCACCGTCACCACCGTCACCACCGTCGGGACCACCTCTATCGACGAATTTTTCCTGCCTAAAACTGACGGCACCATTGCCGCCGGTGCCCGCATTGACTCCGACCTGTACTTTATCTACAAACATTTATGTACATTATACAATATTTTAAAGGCTTCCGCCACTCAGCTTAGTGGATATACTTGTATAAACCGGCTTCTGAAGGACTTATTACGCGGGTCGTTACTTCATACAAGCGGCGGCGGTTCATTTCAGATAATAAGACACTGCCGTCGCTATTCACTTTTTCGACGAAGGCAACATGTCCTGCCCCGCCCTCCGCAGTCACCACTGCGGCTCCGGCCCGAGGCGTGCGGTCCCAACCTTGGGGAGCATAATTATCCCAGGTAGAGGCGTTACCCAAATTGGCGGGTACGGGGCGGCCGATTTGCATACGCTTGTTAGCAACATACCAGGTACAGTAACCGGGCACATAGCCGTTATAGCCATATACGGCGGTATTGCC
>JALYQI010000045.1 GCA_030855955.1 bacterium
GTTCTAGGTCACACAACGGTAACTAATACTGGCAATACGACAATGCCAGGTGACCTCGGCGTAAGCATCGGTGGAGCACCTGTAGGATTTCCTCCGGGCATAGTTGGCCCTCCGGGGACAATTAGAAACGCTGCTGATTCACTGGCGGCTCAAAATGATAATACAGCCGCATTCGGTTTTATTGACCAAACCTGTGACACTACTTACGTAGGAACAAAGGATTTAGTTGCAGAAAACCTTGTTGCTGGAGTCTACTGTGCGGATGCCTTTACGTTAACGGGAACACTAACGCTTAACGGAACAGGCGTTTGGATATTCAAGTCGGCATCAACACTCATAACCTCAGGCACTGCTAATGTCGTTGGTGGAGACCCATGTAACGTGTGGTGGCGCGATGTAAGCTCTGCGACCCTGGGCACGAACACTTCGCTCACTGGTAATGTTCTTTCATCAACGTCTGTCAGTTTACAAACTGGTGCCGCCCTCAATGGACGGGCATTCGCACAGACAGGGGCAGTGACGTTGGACGCAAATGTTATTACCGGGGCAGCGTGTCTTGGAACATCCACTGTAACGAATAGCGTGGTACCAGGTCTGCCAAACGCTGGCTATGAGCCAAGTAATCCAACTACTTTCATGAATTTTGCACTACCTATCGCTATTGTCGCTAGTTCAGCCATACTTTACTTTATCCGGAAAAAACGTACAGCGTAGATTGATTAGTAAAAATGTTGTTCATCAAGGGTAGTGAATCATAAATGGGTGTGCCAAAACGTTACTGGCGCGTTGGAATACCGCTAGCAGTCATAGCGATGCTTATTGGAGCGGTAAGCGCTGTAACGCTAATTCGCCTACGTAGCACAAACACTGTGCAGGAGAATTCACAGCTGGTTACCCCGGAAAAAGTTGAGATAGTAGCAGAGATCGTAAAACCTGGGTTGCCAGTGCAACTCATGATTCCTAAAATAAGTGTTGATGCATCTATAGTGGGGCTTGGATTGACCCCAGAAGGAGATTTGGACACGCCCGATGGTCCCGAAAAGTCTGGTTGGTATAACGCAGGCCCTCGGCCTGGAGCCATAGGCAGCGCGGTTATCGATGGGCACTTCGGATGGAAGGATAATAAATCAGCAGTATTCGATAAGTTACACACTCTTCTAAAAGGTGACATGATCTACGTTAAGGATGAAAATAAAGTTACACATACATTCATTGTGAGCGGACTAAGGTCGTTTCAGCCTGATGAAGATGCAACCACAGTATTCCTATCGAATGACAATAATTCACATCTAAACCTTATAACATGTCAGGGTACCTGGAATCAAAATCAGGACAGCTATTCTACGCGTCTTGTTGTGTTTGCCGATATCTTAGTGAAATAAATAGATTCGTCTAAGTCTTCCGCTAAGGTAATGCTATTTGGTAATATACTAAAATGATTAACAAATCATTTAATGCCGAACTTCAGAAAAGGCCCGGTAAAGGCGGCTGGACATTCGTCATATGGCCAGAATCAATAGAGTACTTCGGTACCCGCGGGGCCGTAAGGGTAAAAGCTAAAGTCGACGGCGTTGAATTTCAGAGTTCATTTATGGCTAGGGGTAATGGCAAACAAATGCTTCCAATAAAAAGTAATCTTCGCAAGGCAATTGGTAAAGAGGCCGGTGAAACAGCTACTATCAAGTTACTTGAAAAGCTCGAATAATAGTTGCAATAGCGTACACGATGGCCCTCCAAACACTAGCATTTTGAATAACTCGGTATTTATATTTAACTGACACTAAGATTTTTTTAATATTCACCGCCAACAATGCAAGCACGATCGCAAGGCTAGTCAACAATTAATTTTATGGCTGCCCAACCTAATTTTGGTGCGTGATTATTCATCATTTTTTCAAATAGATTTTTTAATTACGGGATCCTTATATAACATTCAATTATAGTTAGGGAAACTTTGATACATTTATTATCCCTTTAACTAGTGCTTGTAGCCAAACCTTAATACCATGTGTCGCTTGGAGGTTCAAATCTTACAAGTTGTCAGATTAAATAAATGGTCTTTGCGAACTTTTGTTATTATTGTATGTATTATGAAAAAAATACCACATTCAAATATATCAAAACTGGACATGCTGGATCCGGACGTGCGCTTTTTGCTAGCTAACGAGCGCACTTTACTGGCATGGGTAAGGACGGCCATTGCTCTTATCGGTGGCGGAGTGCTGCTTACTCATTTAGGGGGAAATGAAGGTTCGAAATCATACATGGGAATCATTATTATCCTGATGGGAGCTTTGATGTGCATCGTGGGTTTTATGCGCTTTAAGGCAGCAGACGAAGCCATACGCAAAGGGATACTGCCGCAGATGGGAAATGGTCCGGTTATTCAGGTATCAGGAGTTATTATACTGGCTCTTTTTATAATTATTATTGAGCTACTGATTTAATAAAGCTATACAGCTACTCTTACTTCTATAGTGCTGTCCTTAAGCGAGTTTTGCTAGCGTTATCAATTAAATATTCTACCACCATTCTAACCAGTCGCTTGTCGAGTTCACAGATTAATTTAAAAAAAGTCTTGACGGCTTATTTTGAATTTGATAAATTATTTTTTGGAAGATCAAGTGAAACAGCACGTTAAGTATATGTAGCCGTTCGAGTTAGTAAGTTTGATAGTTTGTTAGTTAGTTGGCTACATCTGTGGGTGCAAGTCTTCCCTAGGTAAAAGAGGCACATAGAAGTGCCTCTTTTTTATTTAAAAACATCATTGTACTTTTTTTTATTGCAAGTCATGATGGTATCCTTATTATATGTACATGCCATTAAGTGAGCGACGTCAGATAGAAAATGAAATGATTTTTAGACGGGTTAACGAAAAGGTTGGTGACGACCTAGGTAGTTTAGATGCAATGCATATTGAAGACGATAATCCCCATTTAATCAGGGATGACGATATATTATTGCATTTCATATGTGAATGTTCGGATGAAAATTGCGATGCAAGGATACCTATTAAATTGAGTGTTTATCAAAAAATACATGAAAATCGAGACGCTTTTATTATTAAGCTCAAACATCAGGTCAATGCTATAGAAAAAGTAATACTGTCAGAGAATAATTATAGCGTTGTCGAAAAGAACAATTCTACCTCTGAACCTGGCGACATACTAAATAATACCTAAGAAATTACTTACAAGGTATCAATACGCTAAAAGTTGAGCCTTTGCCTGGTGTTGAAGTGACCTTAATCTTGCCACCATGCATTTCAGTAGCGGTTTTTGACCAATATAATCCCAGACCAGTTCCTTCTACCGCAGAATTATATTTATTCTCAATACGTGAGAATTTTTGGAATAATTTACTTAGATCTTTTTTATCAATGCCAATGCCGTTATCAGTGACACCAATTTCTAGCTTATGAGCATTGCAAGTAAGAGCTACTTTGATATTAGAGCCAGGTGGGGAGTATTTGCTGGCATTATCGATTAAGTTTTCGATGATCATTCGAAACAAGCGTTCGTCTATAGTGCAAAATATTTTATCAGTAGGTTTTTTAATAATCATTTGTTGACTGCGATCCGCAAATTTTGTGCGTTGTTCATGGACTATATTGGCAATTAAGGCGCTTACATTTATTTTTTGCTTATTGATTTTGATTTTGCCGGAATCAATTTGTGCAACCTTAAGCAAATCATTAACGATGGTAATTTGTCGGTCGTTGCTTTGGTATGCCGCAATTAACATGGTTCGTTGTTCTTCTGTTAACGTGCCGGCAAAGCCCTCCAGCAACATGCCAATGTACTGTTTGACTCCAGTTGCTGGCGTGCGGAGCTGATGTGAAGCTATGGATATAAAATCATCCTTGGCGTTATTGAGTAACTGGAGTTCCTGCCGTTTTCGTTCAAGCCGTTCGTTCTTGAGCTCCAGTTCGGCACTCCGATGCATTGCTTGTTTGATTTCATCAATATTTAAAGAAGTGCCGATTATATACTCGGGTTTTCCGTCTTTTAAGAATGCCTGGCCTTGGCCTAGAATTAAGTGCACACTACCATCAGGCCAAAATATTCGTTGTTCTATACTATAAGGTTCAGCTGTTTTCAAAGCTTGTTCTATTACTTTTAGCAAGACTTTACGGTCATCGGGATGTACTAACTTCTGATACTTTTCAAAAGTTATTTTAGCATTTTGCTTAAGGCCAAACAGACTTTTTAATTCTTTGGACCATATAAGCTCACCGGTTTCGATATTCCATTCCCATGTGCCGAGCTTCGAGGCTTTTATAGCAAGCTGTAGACGTGCTTCGCTTTTAAGCTTCTCCGCAATAGCATCATGTTGGTCGGTGACGTCTTGCTGTGTGCCCCAGGCACGCAAAATGTGATCGTTTTCTATAATGCCCGTAAGGGAATTGCGGAAATACTTATCTTTGCCGTCCTTATCTTTTTCGTGTGATTCAACGCCCGAGAGCTTATAGCCAGACTTAATAAATGCCTTGAGGTATTCAATATTATTCGGATCATCTTCTATCAATAGATCACCTAGACGCGCTCCAAGCAATTGTTCTGGTGCATCAAAACCATACATTCTTGCCATGGCATCATTGCATTCGGCCAGATAGCCGTACTGGTACATATGCTTGATTTGCTTGTCTGGGTGCCACTTGATTGACAAAGGTTTCTCGAGTTCAATTCGCCAGATACCTTCTTGGCTGTTTCGAAGAAACGCCCGGTAGCGCTCCTCATTATCCCATGAAGCCGATGTCTTTCCTCCTGCAGTCTTAGCCATGTGTTGTTTTATTTTACCTTAAAATGTGTCACATACGTCAACCTGACCAGAACTGAAACCCTTGTTAAACCATTCGACGCGTTGGGCGCTAGAGCCGTGGGTCCAGGTTTCAGGGTTGATTTGCCCCTGAGTTGTTTTTTGGATGCGGTCATCACCAACTGCCTCAGCAGCACTAATGGCTTCGTTAATTTCACCTTCTTCAAAAACCTTCAAATCTTTAATTGAATGAGCCCAGAGTCCGGCAAAACAGTCTGCCTGAAGTTCTAATTTGATGGATAAATCATTGTTCTGCCCCGCCGCGTAAACTTCGTCCATAATCCCCAGTTGGTTTTGGGCATGATGTCCGGCCTCATGCGCCAGCACGTAGGCTTCGGCAACGTCACCACCGCTAGCCCCGAATCGGTTTTGCAGCTCGTCAAAAAACGTTTCGTCTAAGTAAATGGTCTGATCATTCGGGCAATAATGAGGCCCTGATTGTGAACTGGCATAGCCGCAACCGGAATTAGTAGCATTCCTAAATAGCACTAACCGGGGCGCCTGATAGGTCTTATTATTGCGCTCAAAAATATTGCGCCATAGATCATCCGTAGAACCAATTACGGTAGACGCAAAGACTTCATAATCATCGGCGCCTTGGAATTGCTCTGGTTGGCCAGCTTGCTGGCTGACGTTCGTTTGCTGCAGCTGGCCTAATACTTGATCAAATGTACTGGGGTCAATCGAGCCACTGCCTAGGATGTTAAAAAGTAAAACAATAGCAATACCTGCCAGTCCTAAACCACCGCCGCCAATTCCAATTGGACCCATGCCGCGACGGTCTTCTACATTACCCCGGCTGCCAATTTTATCCCATAAGGCCATAATTTAACGACTCCTAGTATTGACAGCTCTAGTGTAGCGGTAATTGTTTCCTGGAAATGTGACTTACTTTACAGTTGTATCAGAGGGCTTGCTCGAGGCGCATGACCGGATCGTACCAGCCGCGCTTGAGTACGTAGGCTTGAAAATCTTTATCAAAGCCAAACAGTACAGCTAGCCCAACGACAACAAACATCACGCCAACGGAGCGGCGAAACCAGCCATGCGGATTACTGGCCCAGCTGAGTTTACTGACAACCCCTTGGCCGGCAAAAGCTATTAACAGTAGCACTGAGGCCAGACCAAGGGCATAGGCTATTAAATACAGCAGTCCGCGTAGGAACGATTCGGGCAAAACAGCGGCCACAATCAGCGCGTAGGTGGGGCTACAACTGCTAAAAACCGGACCGAGGGCAGCGCCCAATACAATGTCTTTCTTGATGCCTTTCGAGCGGTTGGCCGATTGTGTGAGTGTACTGCTGCGTTGCTGCAAGCTTAGTTTTATCGCCAACCATTCCCATAAGTTCGGGAACAACAGGGTGATACCAAGTAACAAAACGATGCCACCGGAAATAAGTTGCCAGACTATCTGCGGTACTCCAAGTAGGGCCGTGCTGGCTTTGAGGAGCAAGGTAAAAACTATTACCGCCCCCGCCAGGCTCAAAGTTATAACCAGCGGCCTGCGCCAATTATTGGCCGTCTGTTTATCACTAACGCTACCGCCGATAACGACCGGTAGCAAAGGCAAAATACAAGGTGCAGCTACGGTTAAGATACCGGCTATAAAGGCTAATATCAGCAGTGTCATCTAACGGCTGAAGATATTATTTTGTACCGACTGCAGGGTTGGGTCATCATAGGCCACAAACTTTTTAGACAGTTCCCCTTGATCGTTCACCAGCACGAAAGTGGTTTGTATTGTCACTCCGTATTTTTGGCGCAGCGCTTGGTTGGAGTCATAGTCGACCTTAAAGATAGTCTGACCTTCCGGTACTCCTTTGGACTGTATATCCTGTTCAAGTGCCCGGCATTGCGGGCACCACGGCGCGTGGAAGAATAACAGCTTCGAACCACTTGCCTCAGCCAAGGCTTCTTCTGAGTATTCTCGGTACGAGCCCGCACCCATCTGTTCATTATTTATCGAGTTTATTGGTGTATCCGTTGGTGACAAATTGCTGGCTGCATTGTTCTGCATCGGCTTGTCATTGTTCAAAATCAAAAATCCGGCAGCGGCAATAATCAGTACTAAAATACCTGCCAACAGTTTCTTTTTCATGAGAGTAGTATATCACTAATTGTGGTAAAACAGGGGTAAATCTGCTACGCTGAAGCGCATGAAAAGTCTAAATGGCCGCGAACTGGCAGGATTTATAAAAGAACGGCAGGCCAAAGCCGTGCGGGCTTTACGGCAGGCGCAGGGAATCGAACCGAAGCTTGCCATTATTGTGACGATTGACCACCCAGTGATTGATGTCTATATTCGTCTCAAGCAACAATATGGTGTTGATATTCTAATTGATGTTGAAGTCTACCGTGTGTCACAAGCGGAAGTACCGGCTCTATTAAAAAAGTTAAATCAAGACAAGTCCGTGCACGGCATTATTACGCAACTACCCCTGGAAAATCCAGACCTGACCGATGAAATCATTAATCTAGTCGCGCCGCACAAGGATGTTGATGCGCTCGGTACTAAGGCCATATTTGATCCGGCGACGCCGATGGCAATCTTATGGTTATTGTCAGGCTATAACGTAACACTTGCGGGCAAGCATATATTATTAATTGGTCGCGGCAAGTTAGTTGGAGCACCGCTAGAAAAGATGTTAAAAAGTTCTGGTCACGATGTACTGATTGCGGACCGCTCCACAAAAAACCTTATGAGTGAGGCGCTTAAAGCCGATATTATTATTACTGCCGCCGGCTCACCGGCGATCTTGTTCCCGGACATGGTCAAACAAGGAGCAGTAGTGGTGGACGCTGGAGTTGCCAGCGAGGACGGCAAAACTGTCGGTGATGTTGCCCCGGAACTTTATGAACGGGATGACCTAACAATTACGCCCGCCAAAGGTGGTGTTGGACCGCTGACTGTCTGCGCCCTGTTTGATAACGTTATTCGCGCCGCACGTGAGACAGTACAGCCATGATTAATCCAGAAAGTCAGACAAGGCTTATCCGTCAAGTGTATGAAGCGGGTGGTTTTGTACAGGAAGAGTTTTGGTCAGCCGCCGGTATACGAAGTAATTTCAAAATACAATTGCAAGAAGCTGCAAATCATCAGCCTGATTTGCATTCTATTTTTGGTCATCTTATCGCCAGAGAGATAGGAGATGTAGATGTGCTAGCAGCCACTGGCGGTGCAATCAAGTTTGCAAGGGCAGCAGCAGAAATAGCCATGAAACCTCTTATATTAGTAGAAGCTTACTACATCAAGGGTGCAAAGTACTTCCGTCTAAATAATGGTGGACTAGACTTAGCGCAACAAGAACCAGAAATCGGCTTTATTGAGGACGTCACGAGTACCAAGGGCACTATTAAACGTGTAATAGAAACAACAGGGCTTGAACAACTGATTACACAAGGTGTAGCGTGTTGGCGGCGTGGGCGCGTAGCTCCAACTGACATGGGCAATGAAGATATTCAGGAGTATAACCGCAGATTTGCTTTTAGGGAACTGTATGAAGAACCGTTGCCATTTCCGATGAGTAATATTATAGAACGTTTTGTGCCACTTTGGATTCCTACCGAACAACAGCAAGTATTATATATTCCGGAAATGGAAGAAGTATGAAAATAGGTGTTTTTGATTCCGGTGTTGGTGGTTTATCGGTAGCGAATGCAATTAAAAATACTTTGCCCGAACACGAAGTTATTTTGCGTGAAGACAAAGCAAATCTGCCGTACGGCACAAAAACGCCTGAGCAATTGCTCACTCTTGTCGCGCCAATTCTTGAAGAGTTAGTTAATGAAGGTTGCAAGATTATTATTGTAGCCTGCAACACCGTTACAACAACTATTATTACCCAGTTACGCGAAGTTATTTCCGTGCCGCTAATCGGTATGGAACCGATGGTAAAACCGGCTGCAGAGCTTACCAAAACAGGAGTTATTGCCGTTTTTGCTACGCCCACAACCTTGGCAAGTAAGCGTTACGAATGGCTAAAGAATGAATATTGCAAAAATGTCGCAGTTATTGAGCCCGATTGTAGTACATGGTCAAGCATGATTGAAAACAATCAGGTGGATGAGAAACAAATTATGACAAATACGCTCGCAGCTATCACGGCCAATGCTGACGTGATAGTACTCGGCTGCACTCATTATCACTGGATAGAAAATATTATTAGGCAGGTTGCAGATGACAAAGCGACGGTGTTACAGCCTGAGCAGCCAGTTATTAAGCAGCTTCAGGCAGTGCTGCAACAGCTTGGTTAAACTGTTTGCCTCGATCTTTATAATCTTTAAACATTCCGAAACTGGCGCAGCCAGTAGAAAGTAGCACGACATCATTTTGACTAGCGAGCTCCTGAGCTTTATTAACGGCCGCATCCATAGTTTCCAGTCCTTCATGAGTAATAGCAGTAAAGCCACGTTGTCGGAGCAGATTTGCAATTACTGGGCCGGTCTCACCGAGGACGAGCACGTGCTTCACATTAGTCTGAGTAACTGATTCTGCAAGCTCGTCAAACGGAATGCCTTTGTCACTACCGCCCAAGATAACGATTTTCGACTCTTCAAAAGCCCTTAACGCTGCGATAGCTGTTTCAGGTGTCGTAGAAAATGAATCATTGTAATAGCGGACGCCATTTAATTCCCGTATAAACTCAAGTCTGAATTCCAACCCGCTAAAACTGGAGACCACTGAGTGAATTGCTTCAACATTTCCATCTATCAGATCCCAGGTAGCAGCAACTGCGGCGCAGACATTTTCTAGGTTATGACGGCCAAGCAACTTTACTTCGTTTATATTCATAATTTCCGCATCCCGGCAGTAAATCGAATCCTCTACGATTCGTGCGGTATAGAATGGTGGGACATCTTCGCCTGCAGATGGAACGGCGTAAGTAAGCTTGGTGGATGTGGGGGATGCAGCGGCAATTTCGGTGCTGGCTTGATTTAAGATGTTATAAACTGCAACGTCTTTGCTATTTTGATAGCGGAACAGATTAGCCTTTGATCTCTTATAATCATCAAAATCATTGTGCCAATTCAAGTGTTCCGGGACAACCATCAAACAAACCGCTACATGCGGCGCAGATTTCAGATCATAAAGTTGAAAGCTAGAGAGCTCTAGTACGGCGAAATCTGAGTCGTTTGCTTCTTGCAATACATCTAACATCGGTTTGCCGATATTGCCGGCAAGCACCACTTTTTTACCAGCCGCTTCTAAAATTTTGTGTATCAAAGTGCTGGTTGTGCCTTTGCCCTTAGTGCCGGTGACGCCAATAATAGGCACCTGGCATTTTTCAAAAAACACATTAACCGCCGTAGTGATATTACGTATGACAGTTGGGTTCTGTTCCATGATGAGATCAGGGTGCATACCTACCGTACGGACAATCAGGTCAAACTCTTTTAGATTATCTAAATATCCTTCACCGAGTTTACTTTTTACGCCCTCCGGAAGTTCTACCTCAGTATTTAGGTCACAAATAGTAATGTCTGCACCTTGAACAGCAAAATACCGGTAGGCCGCCTGGTTTTCTACAGCATAACCAACAAGCGCAATATTCATTATTTTAGGATAACTGTTTTTTGACGAGTTCAGCAACTTGACGCGGCGTCATGTCGGCTTTGACGATAAAAGCGCTGACGTTCAAGGATTTGACGATTTCCGGAGCTTCTTGTTCACCCATATTGGTAAGGATGATGACCTTTAAATCTTTACCCCAGTCTTGCTTACGAAGTTCTTTTAGCATTTCATCGCCGTTCATTTCGGGCATCATTAGATCAAGCAGCACAATATCCGGCCGCATTTTCTCCACAAGTTGTAGCCCTAAGTGGCCATTTTCAGCCGTTTCAACAATGTAGCCCTCAGACTCAAACTTAATCCGATACATCTGGCTTATAGCCGCGTCATCTTCAACAATCGCAATTTTTGGCATATATAAATGATAACCTTATTTTTAAGTATTTCAAATGTGATATTGCTTATAAAATAAAAACATTGTATTATATATTAAAGTAAGTAACTTAATTTTAATTAATTTATTTTAATTAATTTGAGTTGAGTGTCTGCTAGAATAATATAAATGATTAAACTAATAAAAATAATTTTTTAATGGCAAACTTAGAACTAGATCCGTCGTTTTACATTCAATCTCCTCCCGAAGAATTCTTACGGGCTGTGCCTGATCATGATCCAAAATATAATGCTGCTGAAGACGTTGATACATATGATCCACAGAATTTATCCATTCTTCGTGATCATGTAACCGCCAGTTTCGATGAAAACAATAATTTGGAAACAAATAATGAGCTTTTCACTTCTTTAACACAAGCTAAAGATTTAACGGTAACTAATTTAAAAATCAGTTTAGAAACACTTAATGATAAGGCGCCTAGATTTTTGCCTAGAGCCGCAAAACGAGAAGACGTTGAGCAGATGGTAGAGATTGATCTCGTAGCTTTTGGAGCCGTATATCGTGATTATGAATTAACCGCAGAGGAACTTAGAGCAGATCTTAAGAATAAATTTCTTGAACGGTACGAGATATTAGGTGGGGATTGGATGCAAGTCTTGGAAGATGAAACAGGAAAAATGTGTGGCTTCATGATCTGTTGTCCTACAAGTAAACAGCCCGAAGATTTTGTTTCTTGGGAAGATATGACTGACGGAGGTACTCTTGCAAGTACTTATGATCCAGATGGCAAGCAGCTTTACGTTGTAAGTTTGTCTATGCTGCCAGAAGGTTCTAAATACGATGGTCAGGATATCCTATATCTTAATCTATTAGGAAAAATGGTTGAAAATGGTATTGGTAGAGCATTTTTTGAGAGCCGTCTTCCAGGTTTGCGATCATGGGTGAAGAAGCAATGCAGAAAGGAGGACAGAAATCCCGAAGACTTAAGCGAAGATGAAAAATTAGAACATGCTAAAAGTTATGTAAATTTACGTAAAACAGTTGATGGAAAAAGCGTACGACATGATCAGTTGCTTAGAATTTTTGAAGATTTTAACGCAGAATTTGTAAAGGTGGCACCTGACGCTTATCAAGATAAGCCTTCAATGAATTTTGGAGTAGTTTGCGTAATTAAAAATCCATTACCAGAAAGAATTCAAGAATATCGATTACCCAGTATCTTGGCAGGTAAATTTATGAGATTCGCATCAAAGCACCCTGGCATAATGAAGAGGTTATTTTAAATGACTCAAGAACTTTCGATACCAGATGAATCATTAAACTCTGTAATTACTGGAAATCGCTTAAGTGAGGATAATCATAACCTTACAAAGTCTGATGAAAAAAGTCGATCGTGGTTTTCTAAACATAAGTATAAATTAGCATTAGGGGCAGCCGCCGCGAGTGCGGCATTTACGTTGGTAGCAGATCCTTTCGAAGAAACTAGGGAGGCTGTAGGTGATGCTGCACCCTGGGTTGCAGGGGGAGTGGCCGCAAGTGAAGTTTTATTTATAGCGGGCGCTGGAATGATGGTTGCCTCTGTCGGTGATAAAGTTGGAAATCCGCTTACAATGAAAAAACGTATGGGTGATATTGCTCAAAAAGCAAATGAAAGCAATTTGTTTAAAGCAGGATTTATTGTCAATACTACGGGTGCAGTAGGCGATTTCGTGGTCTTATCCGGTGGCGTTATGAGGGAGCTTCCACCAACTTCGTGGGGTGTTTTATCCTTAACCTTATTAGATTTAAGTCTTACGGTTGCAGTGCGTAAAGGCATTATGGAAGGGATACATCAAAATATCCCAGTGCCTGAAGCTGAAGTTTAATGACAAAACATTAAAAAAACATTACCATTATGATAAATGTTTTTGCTTTTTGGCGTAATAACAGTAGTTGCCGCACTCCTTAGTCTTTCGTTACTTGTATTTATTCGTAATCCTCATTCTAGTGTTAACCGTACTTTTTCAGCTTTTTCTTCTCTATTAGCATTATGGTTAGCAGCAAATTTCATAGGTTCAAATTTTAAGAGTTGGTCCGCGTCAGCCTTATTTATATATCTAGATTTCTTATTGGGACCATTTGTAGGATTATTATTTGTATATTTTGTTTGTTCCTTTAGGTTGAATCTTACACGCGTTAAAACAAATAAAAATTTATTAAGGTTTGTAACGATAGCAACCTTAATCTGTTCATCAATAATACTTATTCCAAATACTATTGAAATTAATAGTAACTTTACCGATAAAAAAATTATTTATGGTGATTTATATGAGGTATATTCAGTTATTTTAGGCGCAATATTTATTGTAGGAATTATTATTTTGTTGAAAGCATGGAAGTTTGCGAAGGGAAGCGCCCGAAAGCAGCTTCGTTTATTAACCATTAGTTTATTAACTGCAGTTCTTTTTGTATCTTTTGCTAATTTGGTGGTGCCGCAGATAACAGATTCTATTTTTATCAATCTCACTGTCGGTAACCTTGCATATATCAGTATAGCGGCACTAATTGCTACTACTGCCTTTACTATTATTAAGCATAAACTATTTGATATTAGGCCAATTGTTGCACGTTCATTTGCTTATATATTTGCACTTACTGCTTTAGGAAGTTTGTACGGATTTGTCGCATTTGTATTGTTGGATAATATAGTATTTCATACTACTACTACTGGTGTTACGCAGCGTATTACTTATACATTACTTGCTCTACTATTTGGATTAAGTTTTGCTCCTGCCAAGCGTTTATTCGATAGGCTTAGTAATCGCTTGTTTTATAGAGACGCTTTTGATCCTCAAATGTTTATAGATTCGTTTACTAACATATTAGTTACGAATATGGATATAGCTAAATTAATAGATAAGTCTAATAATTTAATATCACAAAATCTTAAACCGTCGCACCTGTCTTTTTATTTAGTAGATCAAGATAATGTAAAAGCAATCGGTATAAATAGCAGTAAAAATGAAAGTGATTTGATCAAGCAGCATATAAAAGAAATATATACACTAGATCAAAAAGTAATAGTTACCGATGAATTCGAAAATCAGCAGTTTAAATCTATGCGTCGGACTTTTTTACAGAAAGACATTTCTTTAATAGTTAAATTAACTTCTCATTCTGAGCTTATTGGCTTATTGGTTGTTGGTATAAAGCAAAGCGGAAATATATATAACAGTGAGGATATAAGTATATTTGAAATTATTGCTGATGAATTATCATTAGCTGTTCAAAATAGCCTACGATATGAAGAAATTAAAGGTTTTAATTTAACTTTGCAAGGTAAAGTGGATAATGCCACAAAACAGCTTAGGCATACAAATGAAAAACTCAAAGCCTTGGACGAATCTAAGGATGAATTTATTAGCATGGCGTCGCATCAACTACGCACACCTTTGACTAGTGTTAAGGGTTATCTTAGCATGGTGATTGATGGTGATGCGGGTAAATTAAATGAGCAGCAAGAAAAGCTTCTCAATCAAGCGTTCTTTAGTTCGCAACGGATGGTGTATTTAATTTCGGATCTATTGAATGTGTCGAGACTCAAGACAGGTAAATTTGTGATTGAAGCAACTTCGGTAAGCTTGCCGAATGTCATTGAGAGTGAAATGGCGCAGATTCAAGAAACTGCTGCCAGCCGGAAATTAACTTTACAATTTAATAAACCAACTGACTTTCCTTTGTTAAGACTTGATGAAATGAAAACCCGCCAGGTTATCATGAACTTTATCGACAACGCTATTTATTACACCCCAGCTGAAGGGCACATTGATATAGTCTTGGAATCAACACCACAATCAGTCGAATTTAAAGTTATTGACAATGGTTTAGGAGTGCCGAAACACGTTCAGCACCAGTTATTTGGTAAGTTTTTCCGAGCTGAAAATGCCAAACGTGCCCGACCTGACGGTACAGGTTTAGGGCTTTTTATGGCTAAAAAAGTCGTTATCGCCCAAGGAGGGGCCATTATTTTCCACAGCCAAGAAGGCAAGGGCAGCACCTTTGGCTTCAGCTTCCCTAGAAGTGCTATTGAAGTTAGGAATCAGACTTAAGCATAAGAATAGTAATTTTGCAATATTATTGACTATTTAAGGTGTTTGTGGCACTATTATTAGATCATCACCAGGGGTGGTAAAGCCTTATCCGGTAAGATGAGTACAGTAGAACAACTAATAATTGCTAAGCGTCTGTTGAAGACGTTTTTTGATGTTCATACCTATTATTAACAAGTAGAATCATTATAGTTCATATCTGTTATTTGGATGTATCAGTGCGGATTCTTAGCCCTAAAAAATCGTGCAAGTATCGTATGCTTGCACCCAGGGTTAGTAATCTGCACTAGATAAAAGTAATTATCGTTGATGCCGAATGGTAACGTTCGGTTAGATTATCACTTTATCCTGAGCAGTATGACGACACAGTAAACAAAAACCTATAGCGTAAAGATTAGTAAAGTCGTGATTGAATTTCGGAAAGGCACTTTGTTGGCAAGGTATTGCCTGCAGCGTGCCTTTCCGAACCCACTGCAGGGGATTCGGGAAAATGGCACATCCGCAAACGCGGGTGTCACTCAACAATCCCCACAGGAGGGAATCATGACTACCACGACCACCGGAGCTGTTAAGAAGGCTGCTCCCCGAAAGAAAGCTGCGGCTAAAAAGGCTGCGGCGTCCATACCGACTACTACAGTCACGACCACGACTACCATTCCCGCCGCAGGTGCCGCAGCAATGACTGCTGCGACTTCGCGCCCGGACTTGAAGTCGGAGTTGGTGGCTGCGCGTGACAGGTTGCTGGCACAAGTGGAGACCGACAAGGAATTCAAGAAGAAGCTGCGAAAGATCATCCGTGATAGTGGCAGCTTCGAATTCCCGCCACGTCATCACATCACCGACGACGAACTCCTCAAGTGCGTGGGGCAGGCCTGCGATTCACATCGCACGTCCAACTCAGGCACAACTGTAGAGTCGGCGCAGGCCAAAAAGGAAACGGCCAAGTCCACACTCAAGGAGAAGAGGCAGGACATGCTTCTCTCCATGGGTTGGGTACCTGGCGTACCCCTGAAGGAGCGTGTCAAGACCATGTTCCTCGGATCGAAGAAGGAGGGCTAACCAATGAACTGGCATCCTTTTTTCTTTCTGGTGGTGGCAGCCGTATTCATTGGGCTGTTCTTAACCAGGAGGTTCTTCTTCTGGGTCACGCTTCTGGCGGTCGTGATGTGGTGGGCGCTCAAGTTCGAGGTCTTCTGGTGGATCAGTCTACTCTTCATCGTCGTTTCATTCTTGGCACTCATAGTGACGTTTTTGATTCGACGTGGGAAAGGCTGGTACGTCGGACGGTTCCTGGCTAGCGCGGCCTTCCTCCTCGCCCTCGGGGTGTGGGTAGTTGATGCGACCGGCTGGGTGGCCCCGAACTGGGTGAAGGATAGGTTCGGCATTGACCAGAACACATCCGACTGTTACGAGTATGAACGACTCAACTCTGCCACCGGCGAGTGTGAACTCGTGGCATCCGCCACGACTACCACCACTCCAGGTGCAGTAGCGCCACCAACCACGGTGCCGCCAGAGACTCAGGCTCCGACCACCATGACGGTTGCGCGGACGACAACCACCTTCGCCACTTGCGAGAGCAAGGGGTCATGGGGCGTTGCGCCTTCGCCGTGGTACGACCACAATTGGCTGCCGCCAAACAGAGGCGGGGTGAAGGCACTCTTGGGCGGCGTGAGTAACTACGGTGAAGACATGTCAGAGGTCCTAGGTATGCTCCGCATGCATCCGGATCGTTTGACTGCCTTCGCGTGGATTAACCACGTCTCCCTCGGTTTGCCGAACCAGCTCATCAACTGGCGTACGCTAGTTGATGAGTCGGGCTGTCTGAACGAACAAGGCGTAAGCCTGTTCAGCAGGGCAGAGGCCTACTTCGAGCATCATCAGCTCGATTGGGATCCCGATTGCTCGGTCCACCATGACCGCACTGCTTTCACTCCAGAGGGCCAGCTCGTTCGGTCTGAAGGTTTGGGCACCGCGGCTAGGTACGGCTGCTGGGTTGTGTTTAGTGTACGCAATCCCAACCGTGATCCCCAGATGCAGGAGAGCCTGGCAGTGGTCGGTTCCTTCTTGGTGTATGATGGCAGCATCAGCGTACCGGACAACGGTCCAAACATCCCCTGGGGGATGTTTCCAGAGCCTCCGGCTCGGGAAGGCCATACTCCGGCACCGCCGACAACACTACCGCCAACTACGGCTGCCACCACGGCACCGGGCCCAATAGCCAATACCAAGTGAAGACAAGGTCGTCTGTCACTAAGTAGGCCCGGCAAGTGGGAAAAAAGTACCCGTTAGTACTTGTCTGTGATTAAACGGACTAACTAAATCTAACGGCCAGGTTAATGGTTAAGCCGCTTAGGGTAAGCCTAAGTAAAACCATAAAACGCTATAGGGAAGTGACATCTGGGTATTAAATGAGCGCTGGCAATGCCGCACTCTCCAGATATATGTGTCGTCACACATAAAAACGTCCGAGCCTGAGGTGCTCCGTTTTTATGTCCCAGCGGGGCTGAAGTTTGATCTTTTACAGATCATATCTTTAGCCCCGCTTACCCCAATAAACTGTAATGATTTGATTTATCAACAGTAAATAAGCATAAGCAAAAAAATGTAATAATAATTACATTGACAATTTGGGAAGCGTCGTGTATAATATTTAAACATTATCAGTCTTAAGGGAGTTACCGCGATAAATATCACGGTTAACTAGGAGGAATACATGCAAGGAATTAAGGCAAGTGTCAAGAATGTAGTTGCTGCAAGTGCAGTAGTTGCTGCCTTTGGCTTCGCAGCCATTGGATTAAGTGCTTCAGGTACAGCCGCTACTCTACCACGCGACTGTGAAGCGACTTCAATAATTTATTGCGGTTCGTTAACCGTAAATGAGTTAAAGACAGATTATAATTCAAATGATGGCGGCCGCTATTCGGACATTCCAGCCGTATTCAACCACTTCGGAATCAGTTCTGCAGACATCAATGGTATGAATAACTCAAACCACAAGCGTGGTATCGTTAAAGCTGACAACACAGTGTGGCTTGACGGTAAACTAATTGGTGTCAACGCTAAAACCGCCGGACGTACCAATAAGCCAGGCAGTACTGCAATTCCTGGTACCAGCGCTTATATGCGCTCACCAAGCGTATCCTTCAGTTCCCCTAGT
>JALYQI010000059.1 GCA_030855955.1 bacterium
TCTCCGCATCGTGTTTGTTTGTGCCATGTGGATCACTGGATTCGATGCACCGTCTATCAGCACTGTATACCTCGACAAGCCGATGCGCGGTCATACGCTCATGCAAACAATAGCTCGAGCCAACCGAGTATTTACTGGCAAGACGAATGGACTGATCGTGGACTACATTGGTGTATTCCGGGATCTTCAGAAAGCCCTCTCAGTCTACGGCCAAGGTACTGACGGCGAGATGCCAGTTCGCGAAAAGTCCGAGATGATCACCGAGCTTAAGAATGTGCTTTCAGGTATTGGAGAGTTCTTCCAGGAAGTGACCAGCCACTCACTTGATGAAGTGCAGAAGCAAGAGGGTTTTGAGCGAGTTGCCGCTATCGAGCGAACAATCGACGCGATTGTCTCATCCGAAGATCGTAAGAAAATATTTGATGGTTTGGCGAGTGCTTATACGAAGCTATTTAAAGCCATCCTGCCCGATCCATCGGCGAACGAGTTCTTGCACACATACCAGCTATTACGAACGCTACAGGGGCAGATACGCGCCCTTGCAGGCGACGTTACAATTGATCACGTCTCAGCTAGTATCGAGGAGCTGCTTGATAAGTCTATTGAAGCGGGCAGTTACACCATCAAGGAACTGCAGGCTAATGAAGTAATAGACCTATCCCAGGTAGATTTCGATAAGTTGCAAGAACAATTCGGCTTAACGAGTAAGAACATCCAGACCGAAAAGTTGAAGAACGAAATCGATAAGCGCTTAAAGAAGATGCTTGACCTTAACAAAACCCGCATGGAGCTTGCAGATAAGTTCCAAAAACTAATAGACGAATATAATGCAGGCTCTAAGAATATTGAAGAATTCTTTAACGAGCTGCTCGCTTTTGCCAAAGAGCTGGATGAAGAAGATCAAAGAGCAGTTCGGGAAGAGATGACCGAGGAAGAGCTGATCGTCTTCGACTTAATAGTTCGTCCTGGTCCGGAATTAAGCCAGGCAGAGATTAAGCAAGTCAAAATGGCAGCCCGTGATCTACTCGCATCCCTAAAGCAGCAAAAGCTCGTTCTGGACTGGAAGAAGAGCCAGCAAAACCGCGCTATAGTTCAGCGTACTATTCGTGACGTATTACACGAGGAGCTTCCTAGTAGTTATGACACGGACTGGCAACAGAAGAAGCTCAGTACTCTCTACGAGCATTTCTATGAGTCTTACGAAGATGCGAACACTAGCGTTTACGAAACGACGAGGTAACTAAGATGACTATAAAAAATATTAAAATTGAAAACTTTCGTTCTATTGAGCTTGTGTCGCAAAGCTTAGATATGTTCAATATACAGGTTGGGCAAAACAATCACGGCAAAACAAATTACTTTGAGGCAATACGTTGGTTCTTTAATGGTTTCATCACTAAAGAGAGGAAAGACGACATACTCCGAAAAGATTCAGCTGGAGATGTATTGGTGGTAGTTACATTTACGGGCTTGCAGGACGCTATTGCCAACATGGCAAACGCCGCCAAGAAAACCGCAATGCAAAACTTATTTCCTGATGGACAAGATGAAATAACAATACGCAGGACAACATCAGTAAACGACGGCAAGAAACGTGAGCTACTTAAACCTGATGGCACATGGCATGATCCAATGGGAGTAGATAAAACATGGGGAGATCTACTGCCTAAACTAGAATACGTCGATACTCAGATCAGAGCAAATGAGATCAATGGCTATACAAAGAAATCCCCCATAACTGAAATGCTCGCCGGAATTCTAGGCACCATAATTGAAAGTGACGTTAATTATCAAGAATTCACACAGAAGTTTCAGCAACTTTTTGGCAGTGATGATTCACAAATTAAGGTCGAGTTAGACCAACTGGGCGAACGGATAAAAGTTTACCTACAGAAGCAATTCCCGGATGGCACTAGTGTTGAATTTAATATTGAAAACCCTGTTTTTGAGGATTTGTTAAAGAACTTTTCAACAAGAATTGATGATGGCGTAGTAACAAGCATAGAAGAAAAAGGCGACGGGATGCAGCGGGCTCTGATGCTGTCAATTATTCAAGCCTATGCAGACTATAGGCGGGAGAATAACATCTCTAGGAAGTTTATCTTCTTGATCGATGAAGCTGAGCTCCATCTACACCCTAGGGCGCAAAGAGCCTTAAAAAACGCCCTGCACGACATTGCAACAAACGGCGAACAGGTACTGATCAATACTCATTCCTCCGTTTTAATATCGGATACCGACGACACACGTATCTTTCAGGTTGCAAAACAAAATTGTATTACGGCCATTACTCTATTGGAAGATAAGGATAAGCCGTATGTCATTTACGACCTCTTGGGTGGGTCGCCTTCCGACATTCTCCTCCCTAAAAACTTCCTTATTGTTGAAGGTGCTAGTGAGTGTAGGTTCCTCCAAATAATCATCAATCGATTTTATAGCGATGTTTTCTCTGATATTTTCGTACTAGCTGCTGAGGGTGGTACTACCCAGCAGAGTCGCTCTATGGACGCAATCAATAAAGTACTGATGCCTTTAAAGCCCATATACGATGGAAAGATAGTCATACTCTGTGATCAACCAAATAGCCAACAACAAGCTGATTTTGATCTATTTGTGAGTAGCTATAACTTAACCCAAAATGAAGATCACTTTATTCTGTCCTCGCAGAGTCTTGAAGAATACTACCCCAATGAGTGGACAAAGACTGCGGCAGAAGTAGTAATCATGCAGCAGAATCGTGAGAAAGTGACATATGCGCAACAGGTAGCCGAAGAGATAACGCAAACTCATTTTGAATCTGACATGTCAATCATTCACGGTGCTCTCTTAAAGACCAAGGAAAGAGCATTCAGCTAGGAGGACATATGAACGAAATTAAATGCCCACATTGCCAAAAGGCTTTCAAAATAGACGAAGCTGGATTTGCAGACATTCTGAAGCAAGTGCGAGACCATGAATTTGACAAGGAGCTACACTCGAGGCTTGAGGCGGCTGAAAAAGACAAAGAGAGTGCAGTTAAACTAGCCCAGGCAAACGCACTAAACGAAGTTCAGGCTAGCGTTGCACTGAAAGATGCTGAGATTGCAAAACTGGTGGCTAAAGTAGAATCTGCAGAAGTGGAAAAGAAACTAGCCCTGTCCGAAGCAGTTAATAAACTTGAAAGAGAACGTGACGGGCTTGCCAACGACCTTAAAAGTAAAGAAACGGAAAAACAATTACTCGAATCCTCCCTCAAGGATAAATACGAGATCGAGCTAAAGTCAAAGGACGAAGCAATCGCCTTTTATAAAGACATGAAGGCAAAACTATCCACGAAGATGGTTGGCGAAACGTTAGAGCAGCATTGTGAGATTGAGTTCAACAAGCTCCGTGCAACTGCATTTCCCAATGCCTACTTTGAAAAGGACAATGATGCAGCAAGCGGTAGCAAGGGTGACTATATCTACCGTGAGACTGATGACGCGGGTAACGAGATCATATCTATTATGTTTGAGATGAAAAACGAAGGTGATGAAACCGCAACAAAGAAAAAGAATGAGGACTTCCTACGTGAGCTAGACAAAGATCGCAATGAGAAAAAGTGCGAGTATGCCGTACTAGTCACTCTGCTTGAATCTGACAGCGAGCTATACAATACCGGCATCGTTGATGTTTCACATCGATACCAAAAGATGTATGTAATTCGTCCACAGTTCTTCATTCCAATAATAACTATACTGAGAAACTCTGCACTTAATTCTCTGCAATATAAGTCCGAACTAGCTCTTGTTCGCGCACAGAATGTAGACATAACCAACTTTGAAGAAAACATGAATACATTCAAAGAAGGTTTCGCCCGTAATTACGATCTAGCTAGTCGGAAGTTTCAAGCCGCTATCGAGGGGATTGATAAAACTATCGCTCAACTGCAAAAAACAAAAGAAAACCTGCTCCGATCTGAAGATAATCTCCGACTTGCAAATCAAAAAGCAGAAGACCTAACAATAAAGAGGCTGACCCGTGGCAATCCCACCATGAAAGCTAAGTTTGATGAGCTAAAAAACGAGTAGTGTCTGAGCGTAGTATATGTATACCCATCTGAAAGAACGTTCATACTACGAAGCTATCTATGATCGCCACACCATCGAGGACGCGAGGCGTGGTATGGCTCATTACGATAAATTCCATAATGATTTTAAAGCTAACCTGCCTAAAAACGATAACATTGATAGACCCGGTAATGCGTTCGCACTGAATATTTTCTATATGCAGACTGTCGGTAATAATCTGCTACACAGGTACGAGAAGCGCGAACAGCATGTTACTGAATGGATGGATAAAGATCAGACTAAAGATGATCAGATTTCATCTACTAGACTCAACCAAGAACCCTTCTGCCTTCATTGTAATAAGCAAGGCTTGAGAATTACCGACAAGTCACTTATGCATCGTGGAGAAAGGTATGAAGTCGGCGACCCTGAAGATGTATTATTTATGCTCAAGTGCCCTCATTGCGAGAAGAATAGTGCTTTTTGGGAAGACGGTGTTGCATGGAAGCCTAAGTCTACTCTTTGCCCAAAATGTAGCGCCGAGATGAGCCATAAAACGACCACAACGAAAAAGGATATAACTTTCACCTATTCCTGCCCGTCATGCAAGCACAGCTATAAAGACAGGATGAGTTTAGGTGATAAAGAAGAAACGCCTGACCCAAATTACGAAAAAGATCGTATAACCTATTGTCTATTGGATAAAGAATTTAGAAACAAGCTTTTTAAGATTAGGCACGACTTTGAAGCGATGGCGCAGCTAGGAAAAGAGCTTAAAGAAAAAGAGGATAATAAAGATGTCTATGACGCTGTTGCGGAGCTTAAAAAGCCGAAGATAGCCGAACTTATCCCACTGCTTGCGTCTGCGCTAGAAAAGTCAGGTTATATTGAGTTTAGTCTTGATAAGCCGGAAATGGGAAAGGATGTCTTCATAGGCTTTAGCTGCCTCGACAATAAGTCAGATCGAGAAGATTATGACAGCAGGAAAACACTTAAGAGGCTCGTCGACAAGACTTTAGCAGACACCAACTGGCGATTAATGAGTGATGGAATCTCGTACCGCCTCGGCTACCTAAATGGAAGGCTACGTGCATACGAGCGCGAAGATGATCTTAAAGAGTTAGTGATCAAAGAGGTAAAGAAAAAGAAAGTCAAGAAAAGTGAATCATAGACATGAAATGACACCGCGAAGTTTTCTATCTCATGGCAAAGGCTGGGTTTCAATGTATCATGCGGGCAAAAATGCTAGCAGTAGTCGTATGTATGCATCAAACTATTCACTGCTTTTTGCATTGGAACTCTATCTCAAGGCATATATAACAACTATGGACAAACGATACAGTACGGAAAAAGAACTTAAGCGCTTGGGTCATGACTTAAAGAAACTTGTATCTGTTGCAAAGCAAACCTTACCCGAAAAACAAGCAAAGTTGCTGGATAGGTTCTGTTATTTACAGGATATCATGGTCAACGATTACCCTGAATGCAGATATCCAATGTTAAAACGTGGTGTGCGTCAGCTATATGGTGGCCAAAAAGAGCTTTTATCGGTATTGAAGTATATGGAACAAGTAGTCAAAAGCGTTAGTTTCTCAGGGTGGTGGGAGCGAGATATATAGTGTGTGCGCTAGTGGGGTAAATCGCTTAAACAGCGTGAGAAGTTACGGATGTTTGTATAATTAAGGTTCTAACCTCGCTCACTATGCCCAGCCAATATAGATTCGAACTTAAGTCAAATAAGTATTTACATTACTCGGTATAATTATAGTGCCTGGTTGTCCGTAAAATTGTAGTCAGGCTAATGTCTTAAGTAATCATTGAGCCATTTGCCCGGCTACAAAAAAACCAGCTTATTGCAAGAAAGGTTGGGCAACGGTATCCAAAGGTTTCAGACCCCTACGCTCAGCCAAATAATATAAACAAAATTTTTACCTAGAGCCATACCCGCTTATCAGCAAGATGCTCAAAGTTTATCTCAGACACTTGGTGTACACCGTCTTCTAGTGCTGCCTGCAAAGGGGCGGTCGCATCTGCCTTAGCCGTAAACGGGCCTTCAATTGGATTGCCTATAAATATGTCTGGTCTTCGCTGGCTAGAATCTTCGCCATCGCCCCACCAAGGAACAATTGGTATTATCGCGATTCCTACTCCTTCTTTGGAGACGGCGCTAGCAATTCGACCAATTCCTCCCTGTATCCTCTGCGTCACTTTCGGATCACCCTTATTTCTTGTCCCTTCAGGAAAAAGCAGCATATTCCAACCTTCAACGATCTTAGATGTACACACACTAAATAAAGATTTGGCGGCTTCGGCCCTAGCTAATGGACTTTTTGGGTAATCTTGTTTACGAAATGCCGGGACCCAGCCGGCTGCATCGAAACTTCGTCCCAGCAGCCGGCTTGTAGCGTAGCTAGGTTTTCCAATCACAAAAGTATGTTCTGCTTCTGCAGCTAGTGTTTCTGACTGTCTCATTGCGGCAAACTCAGCAAACTGGTCACTAATCCTATAATGAGCACTTGCAAATACGAACCGTTCACACCTTGATTTTAGTTCAGCTAGTTCGCTTTCTGCGCCAGCTGCGAAATGCAGCCTGGGTTTATATACTAAACTTGAAGCCAATACAACAGACTTCATTAGTCGTTTACTTGGTTCTTTATGCTGATAATAATCGTACAGGGCTTCGTGATTATCAGGGTGAAACTCTGGTCTATTCATGAACCGAAGATATAATTAGACTCTTGCTTTATTAACATAGGACCCCTTTTTTTACACACAAGGTTTAATCATAAGTAAGATACAGAAAGTTAGATGTAACTTAATTCACACGTATATTCCTGTAAATAAAAAAAAGAAACCCTAATTCCAGCCATAACCAGACAATACTATTATGATCCAGCCAACGTTGTCCCAAAAACTCCAACGGCAAGTTCTGCCCAAACTAGTAGTAGCGCTGCGATGAGCACAGTAGCGATGGCCGGCCAATACTTGCGGTTCAACTTAGATGTTGCCAGATCATATACTAGACCTGTCCCGATTATAAGAGTACCAATGACTACGAAATCAAACAGGCCCCACTCCACTCCGTCGGTGAACTGCATCGCCACAAAGGGAATTAGCAAAATAAGCCCTGCCCAGATAATATAAAGGATTAAGTTATTTGTTTTCATATACTCAACTCCTTTTATATTAATAGTATCACCGTTTAGCAGCTTAAACAGCCAAGCAAATGATTATAGTGCCAGCGTGATGTTTTAATATAATTTGAGGTTTAGTCATCAATAAAATTATTTGATATTAATTGACACTAGAAGTTGCATCGAATCCAAGTCCATGACTTTTACGATAAAAGCCTGCCGCGACGAAACTACCAACCTTGATATATACCTAGGACGGACGACGATTATATTCTTTTCAAATGATAGATCTTCGATTTTGCCCTTTATAGACTTAGCGGACATTTTTGAGGTTTTATACTGTCCGGACTTGTTATCAAACCATAGTGACTCAAAAGGGCGATATTGCGGTGAAGTGGCATTTAAAATAACTTTTTTGCCTATAAAATATCGTTTAGCTTCCTCTTCGGTGCGAGTTACTTCCGTTATGGTAAGCTGGGTAATATTTTCAGCTTGAGCTTTTTTAACATGAGCATCTAAACTAGATTTTATTATGTAGTCTTTATCTACTAGTTGAGTCGAATTTTGTTCTTCTGCTACCCGATTGATAGTTGCGATAGCTGATTGCTCTGACTGGGAGGCAGCATAGTTAGCTGTTTCCATAGTTAGCAAGTTTGTAATCGCCGACTGAAAATCAGCGACCAGATCATCGCCGGTGCGTTTAACGGATAACTTTTTATTAAATAAGCCCATATCTCTACGGTAGCATATGTTTCTCGTTGCGCCATACCCGTTAAAAAGTAAAATATTAAAAGTTATTGACAGCTAATTTTCGATTTTGGTATATTGGAATTGTGGAAGGCAAAAGTTAGTTTTTTGTTCGTTTAGAAGATGTGGTTAGTCGAGTTAAGAACTTTACAGGATTTAACGTAAAGTTAGTTTGAAGATTTTTAGTTAGTAGAGCCACATTACTTTTTAAAAGTCTTCCACCTCAAAGAGGCACATTTAAAGTGCCTCTTTTTTATTTAAGTATTTATAGTTAGTAAATGTACTGAAAGTAATTACCAGGCAAAGTGCGGTGGGTTATAACCCACAAACCTTTATGGTTCATTTCACTAATATTTACCGTACCATCTTTGTTTACACTTTTTACATACACAACGTGCATGCCACGCTGTCCAACAGCACCTGCGCGAGGTGTGGAGCCTGTAGCCAGTCCTTGAGCGCGGGCGCGTATTACCCATGTATCAGCGTTGCCTAGATTATTTGGCAAATCAGATCGTTGGTTCTTAACAAACCAGGTGCAATAACCAGGAGTATAAAAGTTACCAGACGATTCACCGCGCTTTACTGTTGGGACACGCTGCGTTACGGAACTCTGAACACGTTTTGGAGTTACGCGTTTAACAACCGGTTGAGTTTTTTGAACCCTTTTAGGAGTAATCGTTTGTGATGTAGGCTTCTTTATATCAGTTAGTACAGTTTCGGCAGATACGGAACGATCTTTTAGGTTTTCGTTACTTTTCGGAATAATTAATTCATCCCCAGCAAATATAACATCAGGATCTTTAATAGAAGTATTTTTATTAAATATTTTCTTCCAAGTTGTATCGTATTTATAAGCAATTTTGCTCAAGGAATCATTAGTGACAATTTCATATTCTGCAGACTTGGAGCTAATATTTTTAGCTGAGGCTAACGCTGCCTCGTGCACCTGATTAGCAGAAATAGTTTCTGTATTATCTTGGGAAAGTTCTAAAGCTTGTGCTTTTGGTGTAACAACGGTTACAGTAAATATAACTAGAATTGATAAACCAGCGAATGCGGATTTATGCATGTACATTACCCTCCTTAAGGATAGTTTATGAACACGAACAAAAAACTTAGGCGCAATGAAAAAAGTTGATTGCAAGCTACACACAGTGCACCAATTATTAAGCTGTTTCCTGGCCGCACAATTGTACGGTTGCTCCATCGCTTATTATTTTGGTTAGCAGAGATATGTAATTTAAGTAGTTTTTGTCGTTTTCATGGTACCAAAGCGGTTAGTATTAAAAGTGCCTTGGTTTTGTACCCTTCCACCTCACGTGAATAGATACAAGTTACTATGCTAGCAGTCTAAAAATATATGTCAAGTTTTACCCCGTGAGATTAATATTGTAATTTTTCTTATTAGGCAATTTCATTGTAGAGCCTACACTAAACTAATCATAAAAGGAGGAATAAATGCAGACCAATAATGCTTTTAGTGGTTATTCGGTTGATGACTTAGGCAAAGCAAAAGAATTTTATGGCGTTAGATTAGGTTTGGAGACTGATGAAGAACCTGAGCCTATGCCGATGTTAAATTTAAAATTTGCTAATGGCGGCAAGGTATTAATTTATCCAAAAGATAACCACACACCGGCAAGTTTTACCGTCCTAAATTTTCCGGTAGATGATATTGATGTCACCATTGATGAACTTACGCAGAAAGGTGTGCAGTTTGAACGGTATGATAATTTACCCGCCCAACAAGACGAAAAGGGTGTTCTTAGGGGCAAGGCAGCTGGCATGGGACCGGACATTGCCTGGTTCAAAGATCCGGCCGGCAATATATTGGCGATCCTAAGCAATTAGCCGTTGAACGCTTTTTCTAGTTCGGCAACATCAAGCTTATGCATCTTCATCATAGCTTGCATCGCCCGACCGGCTGCTGCTTTGTCTTTGTCGGTCAGTAACTCATTTAGGCGCCTTGGGATGATTTGCCAGCTGACACCGAACTTATCCTTGCACCAACCGCACTGTTCAGCCTCTGGTACAGCGGACAACCGTTCCCAATAATAACCTAGTTCAGCCTGATCCTGGCAATCGATAGTGAGGGATATTGCTTCATTGAACGTTACATCTTGTTCAACACTCGAATCCATTGCCGCCATCCAAGTGCCATTCAGCCGAAAGTCGCCGAACATGAGCGAACCTTTTTTCGCAGTACCTGAATCTTCGGTGTAGTGCGCTAGGCTGCCTTTTTGGGAATTAAGGAACACTGACGTGTAAAAATCGATTGCTTCTTCTGCCCGGTTCGTCTTCTGACCGGCAAACATGAGTGACGGTGTGATGAACGGCCGGTCTTCGCCTGCGGGGTCTGTCGTCATTAGCTGCCAAGTCACGCCGTACTTATCTTGTATCCAACCATATTTTTTACTGAACGGGTATTCCTGAAAGGGCATTAAAACCCGTCCATTTTCGGAAAGCTTGTGCCAATATTCTTCGATGGTTTTAGCCGCATTACCGCCCATAGATGGGTCGAAATTAAGGATGAATGAAATCGATGAGTTTAAATTAAATAGCGGTCCGCCATCAAGACAGATGAAAGGGTGTCCGCTTAATTCGAATTCTCCGTTGATGACTTTACCCGACATGCCTTTAAAGTGCTCATCCAGCGACTCATCTGGGTAGTAATCAATGTGGTTGATTTTAGAGTCTTTAAAGACGCTGACATAGAAATTCATCGCCTCTTCGGCATTGTTGTCAAACCATAAACATGGTGTGAGTTTTTGCATTTCTTTATGCTCCTTTACGTTGGTTATAATCGATCGCTGCCTTAAGTAGTGCACGAATAGCTGGTTCATTAATCTCATCATGCTCGGCGAAATTAATCGAGCGGTGCACTTTAGAATCAAGGCCGCTATTAAATATACCATTTGGATCATTCAGGGAAGCGCCGTGGAAAAAGTTTATTTTGACATGATTCTTAAAAGAGTTGATGGCACAAACCAAACCGTTTTTTAGCCACACCGGTACCGACCATTTCCAGTCTAATGTTAACTCGGGATCAGTGGTCTCAATAAGTTTCTTTAACTGAACTAATCTCTCGCTTCTCCAATCATTAATGTTGGCGATCATTGCCTCTGTATGTTCTTGCGGCGACATTAGGATCTCCTTATTTAGATGATCGGCGGCGGAAAAGCCAGGAAGTAATTGGTACAGAGACTATGATGATACCAACACACCAGATGACAGCTAGCCAAGCAGAATTACCCATTGGTGTTCCAACTAACCATGAGCGCATCGCATTAATAACATGTGTGACAGGCTGGTTCTCGGCAAATACTTGAAGAGCGGCCGGCATAGTGTCGGTTGGCACAAAAGCACTCGAGATAAAGGTGAGAGGAAAAATCAGCACGAAGCCGATCCACTGTGCAGCTTCCAGACTCTTGACCAATAAGCCCATAATTGCAGAAAGCCAAGATACCGCCAGGGTAAATAGCATGGCAAGACCTATAACCATTAACCATTCCGTGGCTGCTGCATTTGGCCTAAATCCAACCGCAAACCCAACTAAAGTAATTATTATACCGGAAATAATATTACGGACCAGGTCGGCAATGATATGCCCTATAACCAAGGCGCTGCTCGCCATCGGCAACGAGCGGAAACGGTCTACAATGCCTTCTTTCATATCAACAGCAATGTTAATGGTTGTGTAGTTGGCGCCAAAGGCAAGCGTCTGTACTAAAATTCCAGGGAATAAATAGTTGGGATATGATATTGCGCCGGTGTCAATTGCGCCGCCCAGCACGTAGCGGTTAAGAAGCATGAACATAATAGGAAACATAATGAGGGACATGACTTGGTCTAAACTTCGAATAATATGTAAAATACTCCGTCTTGCCATAAGCCATGAATCGGAAAATATCCATAGCCATGAAGAATTCTTTTTAATGGAAGTATCGGCTGCTAAGGCTTTGCTCATTTTGATGACTCCTCATTCTCTTTGGTTATTCCTTTGCCAGTTAACGATAAGAAAACATCGTCTAGGGTTGGTTGGTGTAAGTTAATATTCTCTAAATTAATTTTAGCGACTTCCAAGGTCTTCAGGACCGACTTAAGCGTGCCAACCCCGTCCTTGGTAGCGACGTTTAACATACGTTTTTCCTTGTCTTGCTGTGGATTATAATCTTGTAATACTTGAGCAGCTTTATCAAAATTACTTTTTCTTGATACGGTAATTTCCAGCCGGTCTGAGCCGATCTTTGATTTTAGTTGGGCTGCAGTGCCTTCAGCGATAACTTTACCGCCATTGATAACCACAATTTGATCTGCTAGCTGGTCTGCTTCTTCCATGTACTGCGTAGTTAGTAAAATCGTCGTACCCTCTTTTACAAGTTTACGGATCATCTCCCACATGACGAGCCTTGAACGTGGATCAAGCCCGGTGGTAGGCTCATCAAGGAAGATAATTGGCGGAGAAGCGATTAAGCTCATGGCCAGGTCAAGGCGCCGACGCATCCCACCCGAATACGTCTTAACTGCGCGCTTTGAAGCTTCGGTAAGATCGAACTGCTCGAGCAAGGTATCTGCCCGCTCCGAGGCAAGGTGTTTATCCATGCGGTATAATCGACCAATCAGCTCGAGGTTTTCCTTGCCGGTCAAATATTCATCGACTGCAGCATACTGGCCGGTCAGGCCTATACTAGAACGGACGCCATCACCTTGCTTGACTACATCAAAGCCATTAACGGTAACATTACCACCATCGGCATAAAGCAGGGTACTGAGGATCTTAATAATAGTAGTCTTACCTGCACCATTGGGACCCAGCAAAGCTAATATTGTCCCATGCTCAACGTCAAAACTAATGCCAGTTAAAACTTTTAAACTTTTAAATGATTTTTTTAAATTTTTAACTTTTATGGTCATACCAGAACTTTTTGCACGATCCGACACAGAGAAGCCTCCTTATTAACTCATTACTTTAAGTGTACTCTGTAAAATCGGATTTTTCCATTGTTATTAATATGAACATTCGCCCCGCCTGGACTAATAGCATTGCGGTATAATAAACATAAATGGAAATAGTGAAAGCGCGGTATGGCGCAAGTTCGGGTCCAATTAAGCCACGAAAACGGTGGCACAGATTTACAGCAGTCGGAATTATACTAGTATTACTGCTCTCAAGCGGTGGCTATACGATCGTGGCCGCCAGTAAGCCATTGCCCGAGTTATCTGTCACTCAAGGTGAGGCACCTGTTAAGCTGGCGGCTAAAATAGCTTTACCCTGGCCCGAGACGGGCCAGGCCGCAGTCGGAAGTTTAGAAG
>JALYQI010000002.1 GCA_030855955.1 bacterium
TGGCGACTTAGAGTTGGATGATCCAGCTAAATTTACACCTGATACTCCATACAATCCATCAAGCCCGTATTCCAGTACCAAAGCCGGGTCCGATTTATTGGTTCGGGCATGGGTGCGCAGCTTTGGAATTCATGCAACTATAAGCAATTGCTCTAACAACTATGGTCCTCGCCAACATGTCGAAAAATTTATACCTCGGCAAATTACTGAAATCCTAGAAGGTCGAAAGCCAAAATTATACGGCAGCGGTGAAAATGTGCGTGATTGGATTCATGTTGATGACCATAATGAAGCCGTGCTCACGATTATAGAAAAAGGTGGAAACGGCGAGACATATTTGATCGGCGCGAACGGTGAAAAAAATAACAAGGAAGTCGTAGATCTAATCCTAGAGCTCATGGGCAAAGACAAGAATGACTACGAACATGTTAACGACCGGCCTGGGCATGACATGCGCTATGCCATTGATAGCAACAAATTAATTACAGAACTTGGTTGGCAACCTAATTATACTGATTTCCGCGACGGCCTTTCGGCAACTATAGAATGGTACAAGAAAAACGAAGCATGGTGGAAGCCGCAAAAAGCCGAAGCGGAAGCCAAATATGCGAAAGTGGGCCACTAATGACGCAAACCAAATTTGAAGTGCAGCCAACTGAAATCGAAGGTCTTTTTACCGTTACCTATAAAGTATTTGAAGATGATAGAGGGTCTGTCATGGAATTTTACCGCCAATCCGATTTTGAAGCCGCCGGATTACCGTCACTAGGTGAACGCCCACAAGTAAATGCACCATTAAGCTTTAGAGGAGCAGTGCGTGGAATCCATGCGGAATACGCTCACAAGCTTGTATCAGTTGCGAGCGGTACAGTGTATGCAGTGGTAGTTGATTTACGCCATGGTTCACCAACAGCAGGAAAATGGCTGGGATTCACACTTGAACGAGGCCTTGGGTTACTTGTATCCAAGGGACTTGGCAATTCATTTCAATCCGTGAGCGATGAGCCTTCTGTATACCTGTATTATTTCGAACAAGAATGGCATCCGGGTATGCCAGGTAAATCATGTAATCCTCTGGATCCTGATCTTGCCATAGACTGGCCTATCAAAGAAGGTGAAGGTATGCTTATTTCCGATAAAGATCGTAAGAACCCTTCACTACAGGAGGCTTTATCAGCATGAACGACGCAGAAATTTTTATTGTCGGGGCAAAAGGCCAACTCGGACTAGCCCTACAAGCACAATATCCTGGGGCTAAATCAGCCGACATTGAAGAGCTTAATATTACCGACAGAGAATCGGTAGAGAATTTCGATTGGTTGGGAATTAAATATATCCTGAATGCCGCTGCCTACACAAATGTAGATGGTGCCGAAACTGCAGAAGGCCGGGTAGCTGCATGGGGCGTCAATGCCGATGCTGTTGCTAATTTGGTCGCCGTAGCAGCGCAACATGATATGACGCTTGTTCATATATCGACTGATTACGTCTTTGACGGCGTACAGGATAATCACCGTGAAGATGAGCCATTTGCTCCTTTATCAGTATATGGGGCTAGCAAGGCTGCTGGCGATATAGCAGTTTCCTTAGCTCCAAAGTTTTATATTCTTCGTACGTCTTGGGTTATTGGTAAAGGTAAAAATTTCGCCCGTATTATGCTGGATCTTGGTCAAAAAGGTATGAACCCTACCGTTGTTGCAGATCAGATCGGCCGCCTGACTTTCGCCAGTGAATTAGTACGAGCAATACATCACCTACTCATAACTAACCAGCAGTTTGGTACCTATAACGTTACAAACTCAGGGGATCCTGTCAGTTGGGCGGATATTACCCGCAAGATTTTTGATTTAGCTGGATATAACAATACGGTTATCGACACCACAACGGCTGAATATTATGCCGGCAAAAAAGATATCGCTCCCCGCCCCTTACTAAGCACCTTAAACCTTGATAAGATACATGCTACTGGTTTCGATTCTAAGGATTGGATTGAAGACCTTAGCCGCTATATACAAAAGGAGTTAGCGACGTGAAAGGTATTATTCTTGCTGGCGGATCAGGTACGCGCCTCTACCCAATTACCAAGGGCATATCTAAGCAATTGATGCCGATTTATGACAAGCCAATGATTTATTATCCGTTGTCTACGCTTATGTTGGCTGGTATTAATGAAATACTTATTATCACTACCCCTAGTGATCAAAGCCAATTTTATCGGCTTTTAGCCGACGGTTCAGACGTCGGCATCAACTTACAATATGCCGTACAGCCCACGCCGGACGGCCTGGCTCAAGCATTCATTATTGCTGAGGAATTTATTGGTAGCGATTCTGTGGCACTTGTCCTGGGCGATAATATCTTTCATGGCCATGGCTTTGGTGAAAGCCTCAAAGAATGTGTCAATCCAGATGGAGGGGTAGTGTTCGCATACCAGGTATCCGACCCAGAGCGTTATGGAGTAGTAGAGTTCGATGACCAAATGCATGCCGTATCAATCGAGGAGAAACCTTTAGAGCCAAAGTCCGACTACGCCGTAGTAGGTTTGTATTTTTATGATAACAGCGTGGTTGAAATTGCTAAAAACGTCCAGCCAAGTGACCGTGGCGAACTGGAGATTACCAGTGTTAACGAAGAGTACCTAAACCGTGGCAAACTAAAAGTCCAAGTAATGGACCGGGGTACTGCCTGGCTAGATACTGGCACATTCGAATCCATGAACGACGCCAGCGAGTACATCCGCGTTGTAGAAAAACGCACCGGGCTTAAACTCGGCTGCATAGAAGAAGTTGCTTACCGTGAGGGTTTTATCGGCAAAGATCGGCTGCTGCAGATAGCAGAACCGCTCCGCAAATCCGGCTATGGCGAATACCTGCTCAATCTCGTAAAACAAGAAGAGGAACCTGTATGAATATTACAATAATAGGCAGTGGATATGTGGGTACAACTGCTGCGGGAGTTCTTGCGCTATCCGGACATAATGTAATCGCTTTAGACATCGATGAAGAAAAGGTCTTGATAATTAATAGGGGTGAGGCACCGTTTTTTGAAAAGGGTCTAGATCAGGTTATTTCGTCCGGTATTAATTCAGGCAGACTGAAAGCCACTACCGATTACAAAGAGGCTGTTGAAAAAGCTGACCTGGTATTTTCTTGTGTAGGCACTCCAGATAAACCAGATGGTAGCTCTGATTTGCAATACGTATATAAAGCAGCCGTTACTGCAGCCCCTTGTCTGAAACCTGGCGCAATATACATTCAAAAAAGTACTGTGCCAGTTGGAACGGGCCGTGAAGTAATTAAACTGCTGCCAGAAAATGTTCCATATGTCTCCAATCCTGAGTTTTTGCGTGAAGGTACGGCAATTTATGACACTTTATTATTTGACAGAGTAGTCGCCGGCGGAGATGAGGCA
>JALYQI010000010.1 GCA_030855955.1 bacterium
GTGTAGGAGGACTTATGGAACATAAAACGGTTGAGAAATACATTTTATCGATGGCTAATGCCAGGCTGGATTACCCTTTTGGCGAGGAAGTAGCAGTATATAAAGTTAAAGATAAGATGTTTGCGCTAATCCAGGAGAAAGCTAAGCCAGTTCGCCTGAGCCTGAAATGCGATCCGATTTTAGCAAAATTATTGCGCGAAAAATACGAGACAGTTTTGGAAGGATACCACTTGAATAAGAAACACTGGAATACAGTTATTTTGACAGGCCAGTTGCCGTGGGAAGAGATCCAAGCCTTAATTCTGCATAGTTATATTTTGGTGACTGAAGGCGAAGATGCCCATCAGCCTACGGCTTAATTAACTTCTTGGTTGCAATGAGTTGAGAAGTTTAACGCGTAAGTACGGCGTAGATCGTTTTAGAAAAGTCGGCAATGGGTGCTGAGAAACCGTTGCCTTGGCTCAAGATAGCTACGGCAAATTTGCGGCCATCGGGCAGCGTCATCAGGCCGACGTCGTGATAATTATATGTTTCGTTCCAGCCGACTTTGGTTTCCCAGGTGGCTTTTGGCGCACCGGCTTGCAGGCCCCGTTTGTACTTGACTTCTTGAGTACGCATGGAGTCAAGTAAAAAAGCCGCATTGACGTCGTTCAGATGTTTCTTGGAATTAATTAAACGCAAAATCATGACTGAATCTTCTGCAGTGGTAGAGATGCCGGCAAAAGTTGTATTGGTAATCCCTATAGTATTAACGCGGGTTTCAAGTGTTTTTTGCCCGATATCGGCCATCATGGCTTCGCCGCATGGGCTGTAAGACTCGCGTATCATTTTGTCGATGCATTGCTTGCGGGTAAAGCCTTGGCTCAAAATTTCATTCGGGTTCATATTGCCGTTTTGAATATCCTGCAGGGCAAGATAGGCCACATATAATTTGTACAAACTAGCGGCAAAATATGACTTATCCGGTAGGTTCTTACCAATGATTTTATCGGCCTGTAAATCGTGCACGACGATACTGTAGGTGGCAGCTTGTTTATTAACCCAATTATCAATGGTAGGCTGTAAATTAATAGTTGAGTAGGCCGGAGCTTCTGGTTCGGTTGGCTCATCGGCCTGCCTGGCATCTGTCTGCGGAGTGGTAGGGGAATTCTCCGACCGATTGTTCAGATAAAACCAGGTTGTTAATCCGGCAAAAATCAACAAAATAAGCAAAAGAAAACGCTTATTGCGCCGTGGTTTCTGCTTTTTTGGGTTATATACAGGCATAGATTAATTTCAGTATAGCGTACATAGGAGTTTGGCGGGTAAATGAGCCTCGGGGTATACTACGGATGAATGCAACGGTATGAGTATGATTCGGGAGCAAGACCGCTGCGCCGTAATCGGCGTAAATGGTTTATTGCCGGCGTAGTCGCAATTTTAATTGCGGTATTTTTGCTGTATTGGTTTGTGTTACGGGCAGAGCCAAACCCGGCGCCAGTAAATTCAGCCGAACAACCTGCAACCAATATAGAACCCCAGCCGACGGCGGTTAGTGGCCGATATTTATTCAATGGCACCATAGTGCTGGCACGTATGGTGGAACGGGCAGCCGGTAATGATTTAAGACTGCCGTTTTCCGGCCTAAGTACGTTCAAGCCAAACCAATATGACACCATGACTTTGGACTGGGAATGCCCCACAACAGAGGACATTATCCCGTACCAAACCCAGGTTGATAACTTGCTGTTCAACTGCCACAAGAAATGGCTGCCAGAAGTCGTCAAGCATTTTGGGATTGTGTCCTTAGCCAGCAACCATACCAACGATCTGGGTGAAGATGCTTATCAAGAAACGCAAAAAAACCTCAACTCCGCTGGGATCCAGACTTATGGCAGCTACGATCCATCGGTGGCCGAGGATGCTTGCGAAGTAATTGGCTTGCCGGTGCGGGTTGCCATGCCGGATGGCAGCGAGACCAAATCAACTTTGCCGATGGCGTTTTGCAGCTGGATGTATTTTGGTCGCGAACCTAGGGCCGGCGAAATGGAAGTCATGCAGCAATTTGCGGCAGTGATGCCGGTTTTTGGCTTCCAACATACAGGGGTAGAGTACCGAAATCCGGCCGGAGCCGACCAAGTCAACGTGGCGCATAAAATGATCGACCTTGGCGCCGAATTCTCAATCGGCAATAGCCCTCACTGGGTGCAAAACGGTGAAGTCTACAAGGGCAAACCAATTTTTTACTCAACCGGTAACTTTATTTTTGACCAAATCGATTACGAGACCATGCGGGGCTTAAGCATCGATGTCAGAATGAAAATTCCTTACAATGAAACCGTTGCCAAGTGGTTAGAACTTGCTAAATCGTGCAATCCGCAAACTCGGCATGATGACTGCCTGGCGCAGGCTAAAGACATGGGCCTAACCAAATATGGCATTGAACTGACTTATGATGTCGTGGGATCGTCGGGCGGCTCGCGTCGTATCACCAAAAAAGCCGATACCACGCTGCAAAAGGCCATTGAACAGCGTGTAGGCTGGGAAGCCATGAAAGTGAAATTGAATCAGTAGTTACTCGCTGGAAAGCTCGGGATTCAGGATAACAGATGCACTGGTATAGCTGTCATTAAGTAGCGCACGAGCTGTTTCATTCTTGGTGCTTTTATAAATAGTTTCTAAATTATTAGCATAAGCGGCAACTTGTCCATTTAATATTTCTGTAAACTCTTCATCAAAGCGGTTACGATCACTGGCTGTTTCTAAGGCTTTATCAGTATCAGGATCTTCTTTAAGGGCAAGGGCTTCTTGCTTCTTGAATGTGATGCCGCGCTTCTCTAAGTATGCCAGTAGTTCTTTTTGCTCACTACTTACACTCAGCATAACGGTGAATGCTAAGCTCCTGGTTTGGATATTCGATGCCTGTTCTGTCCCAATTTCTGCCACCCGAATAACTTCTTGTTGCTCCTGAGCAAGTTCACGTAGTCGTTCATTAGTGCTACTGCTAGATGATAAAAGGGTAGTTACGATTGAAAGCAAGATCATAAGGAGCACCGCGCCCGCAATAATCAGCAAAATACGTTTTTTGTACGAACCACTACCGAATATTCGTTTTTTAGGTGGCTTGCCAAGGTTAGTAATAAAGTCGTATTGGCTTGGTGCCGAAGATGGCTCTTGATACGGATCCATAACCTTAAGCATATCAGAAATTTTATTAGGTATGTATTGGGAGGTATTTTGATTATAAGCATAACTATCACCGATACTCCTCTCGCTATATACTGTCTCTTATGGATGCGGTTGCAGAGGTAAAGGCCAAATTATCAATCGAGGACGTCATAAGCGAATACGTCCAGCTGAAACGTTCCGGCCGAAACTTGAAAGGCCTGAGTCCGTTTAGCAACGAAAAAACAGCTAGCTTTATGGTTAGTCCCGAAAAACAAATCTGGCATGATTTTTCATCGGGCAAGGGTGGGGATATGTTTACC
>JALYQI010000054.1 GCA_030855955.1 bacterium
CATCATAACCGCGAGTGGATAGATTTATATAAAGACAGAGAAAATTGTGTACTTGCGTCGCCAAGTGCTTCGTCGTTGGCGAGTGCTCTCAATGAAGTTTTAAAAGACACAGTTCTGCGTAAAAAAATCATTAGTGCCGGTAGAATTACAGCACGGAGCTACACTAGGAGTGAGTACGTTAAGCAGGCAAAGCTTGCCATTAAAACGATAAAGAGTAGTAAAAAAGCATGAGGCTGATTTCATCTGATAAAAAACGAGCTCCGCGCTGTGATGTATGTAGCAAGAAAAAACACAAGGTATTCCGAGAAGTTGGCGAGCATACATATTTGATTTGTGAGAATTGTCAAACTATACATCTACAATCTAGGGCTTTAAATTTTAATAAAATCCGAGGAGATACGTATCTAGAAGATCCAACTACCTACCTGACTATTATTAATCCTCATGGCACTAGGTATATTGCTGGTTCTGTAGATCATGCGTTTGATCAAAAACTTAAAAAGTCGAAAGGCAGACTACTTGAAATTGGTTCTGGCTTGGGTCATTTGTCATATACGCTCTTTTCTAGGGGATGGGAAGTTGAGTGTTTAGAGTTAAGCTCAAAGGCGGTGAATTGGTCTAATGAGGTATTTAAGCTCCCCACTCATACAACCATGATCGAAGATTTTAAGTCAGCTAAATTCGATGCTTTTGTTATGGTCGAAGTTATTGAGCATCTATATGATCCACTTAAGGCACTAATGCAAATCCGTAAACTAGCTCAAAAACCAGCTCTACTTTTTGGGACAACACCCAATACAAAAAGCCTTCATTGGAGGGAAAGCGAACAAGATATATATCAACCGCACGATCATATTGTCTTGTTTAATAAGAACTCTTTATATGACTTACTACAAAAAGCCGGATTTAAAAATATAACTATTGAATATTTTGGCGTTGGCGATAAAAACGACTCAAACTTAATGTATTCTGCAGTAATTGAATAGAATGAAAAATATGCAGGGACAATTATTTGGCTGCAACGACGCCCCGTTCAATGGACGAGTGTTTTATATTGATCAAGGTCGACGTCGGTGGGTTGGTGATGCTAGTGCGCTACAAATACTAGGCTTAACATGGCCTGATGATGTGCAGTGGGTAAAGTCTGGCTGGCTTAAGAACATACCTCTAGGTCCTCCTCTACCAATCTCTAAAAAAGTCACAAAGAATTCGCTCACAATGAATGATATGAGGCAAAATTGCGTGAGTCTATTATTAGGTAACGGAGTGGAGTTCGGTGCAGCTGCTAATCCGTTATCCATACCGATAGGTGTAAAGATTCAATATGCAGACTTATTTTCTAAACCGCAGTTAGAAGATGAGCTTTATGATAATAGCGAATACGAGTTTGTTGATACGGATATTGTAAGTGGTTTTGATGAAATGAAAAACATCGAAAATAATAGCATGGATTTCATTATCGCATCTCATGTAATCGAACACGTAAGAGACCCTATTGGTGCTTTAGATCTTGCATGGGGTAAGCTGAGAAATAATGGTAAATTAACACTAATTATACCTAAGAAGGAAAAAACACTCGATAAAAATAGGGAACTCACTACACTAGAACATCTTATCTTAGACCATGCTCAACCCAATCGTTGGCGCGATGCGCTACATGTGGCAGAATTTTATTCTAAAGCGAAACCTCTTAGTAGTATTGAGTTATATGAAAAAATGCTGGAGAGTATACGTGACGAAAAGCACTCCATGCATTACCATGTCTGGAACGAAAAGTCATTCAAAAAACTAATCAATTACGTACGAAAAATTCACCATCCTTGGAGGATATTGATGAGTAATGACGCGCTTCCAGGTCCTCAAAATTACGAGTTTTATATAGTACTTGAAAAAACACAATAGATTACTAGGATTATTGCAGTAAAGGTCCGTCGGGGATTATTGAAATTACAGTGCTATGGAGGTAAGTTTGAGCAACTCCCTTAAAGGTAGTTGTTAAATGTGCGCCATTGGTAATCCAGCGCTTTTGCCCATTATCTATCCAGTAGACTTTTCCTGAGTCATCTCTTATAAGTCGGGTAGCGGTACGATTCACTACAAAAGAGTTAAATATTTCTTGACTGACGGGCGATACGCTGCCCGTAACATTGATATATCCTTCGGCAGTGAAGCTGTTTGGAAGACTTAGTGCCTCACCGAAAGTTAGTAGTTTCAAGCCACCCGATGGTGATTGTATTAATAGCGATGCTGTTGATGGTGAAGTTGGAATGGCACTGATCGCTTCAGGAGACATAATAGTTAATTCTATCGATTTTGAAATATACCCATGGTTTAGTGCTTGGGCTAGATGGGTAAACAATATTTTACCATTTGCAGCCACTAACCACAGCCTTGCGTCGCTCAGGTCGCTACTTCTGAGTAAGTAAGTTGCAAGACTATTCGAAGGGAAATAGTCTCCTGTTAGATTAACTAACTCACTGGCCGGGATTAAGCTAGCTGCTGCCTGTGTTAGTTCAGTTTTTCTAAATGACGAGAGGGAATATACTTTGCCTCCCAGCGATATAAATGGTTTGGCCCCAGAACCCGATTGGTTGAAGCGTAATAATGTCTGAGGCAGGATGTCTATACTATTAGCTAAACCCCAACTATGAGCCAGTGACTGCGGTACAACATGCTTAACGCCTTTATCTAAATGGTAATAATTTGTTCCTTCCTTTGCGATAAACCAAGCAGCGCCAGCGCTATCAAGATATTCGTACAATTTATTGTTAACATCTACGCTTTGTGACCCACCCCATGCATCAACGAGGTTTGGGTGCCATAATTCAAACCTTTTACCTTTCTGGGCCAAGAAAATCGCTCCTGAGTTACTTCTACCCGTTGTTCGAGATATTGGAGCGCCGTCTTGATACCGATTAAGAACATCGTTAGTAAATAAATTTACATTCGTATTAGGTTTTGACCACTCAGCAACTGCTGTCTGATCGGGTAAGTAGTGCTTCTTGGTGCTCCCCATGATGTAGTAGAGGTTTGGTGATGCGGTGCGTGCAAGAGAAGTTAGGTTGGGTCCAGTTGTCAATTTTCCCAACAAGTCAGTACTTAAACTACTCAGGCCACCTTGACCAGATATGTTCCATAACTCAGCTAACTTAGAATTTTCAATGTAATGCTTAGCCCCGTTTTGTATAAAGAACCATTCTTGTGATATGGTGTCCTTTGCAAAAGGTGTTATATTTCTCCAATCAAATATTTGTCGCAAACGAGAATCTAAATTTATATATCCATCTCCAGACGGTTTATAATAGTTGACTATGGAGTGATCATTATTAGTCCATAAAAGACCTTGATTTACTACAAAAGGTGTACCGTTGTTTAATGCATAAAAGTTTGCGCTACCTGCAGATGGATAATTACCAAGAAAGTTGTCGCTTAGGGTTGTCAAGCCTGCACTATTACACCCCCATGCTGACTGCTGTAGAGGGGTTGCTGAATATTTATTAATAGCATTTATTATCCAAACATTACTAGGATTTGCTAATGATTTGCCACAGTGTCCTAGCCATTCACCATCCGGTATATAATAGGAGAGTCCGTGAACAGTAATTGCACTGTTTATATCCAAATTCCATAATTGTAAATAGCGAGAATCTCTTATATAGTGCCTTGTCCCAGCGTCAATAAGGAAATGGTTGCCAAACTTGTCTCGGAGAAGCCGATTAACTGGGCTTCCAAGTGTTCTAGAAGAAATGAATTGATGAGTTACGTCGGTAATGGGAGTGGTATTAAGTCCCCAGTCTGAGAGTGTCTGGGGATTTGGGACATAGTGAACTGAAAACTCAGTCGCCACATACACCATACCGTTTGATGGATCCCTTACTAAATTCCAATAGTTGTCTGAAGAAATAGTTGACCCGAACCAATCATTGAACATCCGCCAGAAATTTCTGTTTCCGTAAGAGCTGCAACCATCTCCTGTGCCATATAGATTGTCTAGTGCTGCTTGATTTGGTCTATAAGGAGTGTAAATGTATAGTGCAGCTGTAGCTTGATTATCAATATAAACTGTTGAAGTACCGCAAGCAGTATTTGGGTGCCAGTAGATCGTATTATTACGCCCAGCCCTGTAGCTGTAGTTAGTGGCGTTGGCCTTATAGCGCTTGAACCTGTGAGCTCCATAGTACATTTGCTTAAAAAATCCTAAGTAGTCCGGGTCACAATTATAGGGTGCCCAAGAAGCGGGGTATGAGTCTGGACAAGATACACCGGTGGCTTTCATGTATTGGATACCCCATGGCCAGGTATCCGTTACAAGGGATTGTTCTTTTTGCAGTAATACGATCATCACTTGAGGGTTGATACCACAACTTTGAGCAATCTTATAAAGAATTTGGCCGACATTTTCATTAGAGGTCCCAGTATAGCCGTTGCAGATACCACTTTCAGGCGCAATGTTTGTAGTGGTTTGAGTATAGCCGCTTAAACAGGTGTAAGGAGCACGAGAACCGCGCCATTCACCGCCGTAGTCTGCGACCCTTGCCCCATAGACAGCTCGTGTCGTTGTTAACCAGACATCACCATCAGATGTCTGATTCCAGTTATTGACTTCTCCAGTATTTGGATTGAAGTAATAGCTATGAGATCCAACGCCGTTAGTATCACAATTTGAACTTTTAGCATTAAGGAAAGCCTGAATCTGCTCAGCCGACATGGAGCTGCCATTATAAAAAATTCCGTCGTCAATTATGCGTCCTGGATTAAAACTAGAACCACTTAGTGCTCCAGCCCTTTGACCTGAAAACACAATGATTAAACAGCATACTGCTACAGACAAAATGGCAGTAATTAGAATTTTTTTATTTATGTTGGCGATTAAATAATTCATGTTATTTAATCGTTATTATCCTAGGCTCAGATCGACCGTAAGCACTATTAGAATTATACTTGACTACTACTTGCCAATCTCCGGCAGAGGAAAATTCATTTCTCTTGAAAAGTGGGTTAGTACAGATTGTAGTTGAGCTATCTTTAAAAGCCGGAGTCTCTTTAGTAACTTCTAAGCTGCCTTTAGTTAACTCAATAGTACAAATACCATCTTCGAAGTGGTTTGAAATAAACGATCGTACTTCTATATCGTTGTCGTATTGACCCGCATCTGTAATAAGCACATTCACGGATTTTTTATTATCATTATTGCCTGTAGGAGTTTGACTTGTCGGGGGCGGAGTTAGAATAGTGTCTTTTTGTTGATTCCCAGCTAATTTTTCATCTTCGGTCGGGCCAGAATAATCTATCTGATTAACCTGAGTATCATTAGGCTGGCTGCTAGTTTGACTGTTTCTATTCTTACTCAACATCCACGCGCCGCCAACAGCCAGTAATAAGACAAGTAATACTACTCCAATAGTTGCAGGGGTTAGTTTAGAAGTCTTATTGTTGCGAGTAGTAAATTTTTTTGTCATTTTTTATATTATTAATTTGTACTAGTATAGTATAGCCATAAGCAAAATCTTGCAATATCTATTATGTTGTGTTATTGACTGACAGTTTAGTAATCACTATTAATTACTCGTGATTGGCCCTTACCTAAAACTCGGACGTTAACTATATCTGTACCAGATTACGAATAGTCAGCTGTAGTCAACTATAGGTATTTACCATAGCCGCTTTTTACTAGTGGTTCTGCAAGAGCTTTAAGTTGACCTTCGTCAATAAATCCTTGCTCGAAGGCGACTTTCTCGGGAGAGCCAACAATATTCCCAGTACGATGTTGCATGACACGAACAAAGTCATTGGCGTCTGTTAAGCTTTCAATCGTACCGGTGTCTAACCAGACGTCATTGAACAGGGATACACGAAGTTCGCCTAGCTTAAGATAAGCGTCAAGCACAGAAGTTATTTCTATTTCTCCACGTTCGGATGGTTCGACGTCTCGCGCAATATCTGTAACTCGATTATCGAAAAAATATAATCCAGAGTTAGCATAATTTGACTTTGGGTTTGCTGGTTTTTCTTCTATCGAAATCACATTCATATCTTCGTCAAATTCGTAGACTCCATATCTTTCAGGGTCCTCAACTTCGACAGCAAACCCCATACCACCACTGAAACCTTTAACAATTGCTTGTAGTTGACTCGGCATGTCGACACCATAAAAAATATTATCGCCGAGGATCATTGCTACATTGTCGTCACCTATAAAGTCGGCTCCTACAATAAATGCATCTGCCAAACCCCTAGGTTTTTCTTGCGCCGTATAAGAGAGCGAAATACCCCATTGAGAGCCGTCTTCTAGTAGCCGCTTGAATTGATCTTGGTCATTCGGCGTAGTAATGATTAATATTTCATTAATGCCTGCCTGCATCAATGTTGTCAGAGGATAGTAAATCATCGGTTTGTCATAAATTGGCATTAGCTGTTTGCAGACAGCCTTGGTTATTGGATAAAGTCGTGTACCGCTACCACCGGCTAATATAATTCCTTTCAATTTTTTTGCTCCTTTTCTATATAAACTTTAAGATCGTCTTCCCAGTTTCGCGACATGAAGTCCGTTGCCTGTATTTTATCAAGGCTTAAGGTACTTTGTAAGGGCCGCGGTGCGATATCAACTTTGCCGGAGTAATAATCAGTAGTTGAGATGTCTGTTACTGTGGTACGTAGCATCGCAATTTTGTATGCTTTACGAGCAAAATCTGCCCAACTGACAGACTCGCCGTCATTACTAACATTATAGGTACCGTAGTCAGCCTTTATGTTTAATAAATGGTCGATTGACCGAACTAATTCGCTAGTGAATGTTGGACGACCGATCTGATCGGCAACGACAGTTGGGTTTATTCCTTTGCCGGCGAGCTGAAGCATAGTTCGAACAAAGTTTTTACCTTCACCGATTACCCACGAAGTGCGCAGTATATAAAACTTCGGCGCAAGAGAAACAGCGATATCGCCCGCTGCCTTGCTAGCACCGTAAACGCTGAGTGGAGCAAAAGCTTCGTCTTCAGGATGAAGTTGATCTGTGCCGTCAAAGACATAATCAGTCGAGATGTGTATAATTATCATGTCGTGTTTCGCTGCCACGGCAACCAGGTTAGCGACAGCTTCAGCATTAATTGACCAAGCAAGCTTACGACCTTCAGGAGTTTCAGCACTATCTACATTGGTATAAGCGGCGGCATTAATTAAAACTTTTATCCCCGACCAATCGAAATCATTAACAGACTGCTTGCTTGTTATGTCTAGCTCTGAACTGTCTGCGCTTTTTGCGCCTGGATATTTTTGCCTTAACGCAGTTCCAAGTTGGCCATTGGCGCCAATTATAAAAGTTTTAATTTCTTCCATTATATCTCCATCGGAGTTATGTTTTTAAGTAGTGGATGAGTAGTGTCTTTGTCTGAAACAATAGCTTTTTCCTTGGAAATAGGCCAGGTGATTTCAAGTGATTCGTCAAATATATTTACAAAGGTGTAATTAGCTTCTGGTGACCAGTGTTCGTTAACCAAATAAGTGTACGTAACATTTTCTTCTAAAGTTTGGTATCCATTAGCTACTCCTTTAGGTACATAAATTGCTGTACCAGGGTTGATTTCAGTCGTAAATACTTTGCCGAAGTTATCTCCTGCACGCAAATCCACCCAAGCGCCAAATACACTGCCATTGGCCACCGATATGAATTTATCCCAAGGTTCTGCATGCAGACCGCGGGTAACACCTTTATCTATATTGTAAGAAAAGTTGTTTTGTACAGCGTCGAATGTTGGAAGGCCTAAGGCTTCCATTTTTACTTTTTGGTAGTTCTCTTTAAACCATCCGCGGTTATCACCATGAACCGGTAGTTTTATAACAAATAATCCTGGGATTAGCGACTCGGTTACGGAAAGTTCGTTGTAGTCATTGTAGTCAAAGCTCATCTAATGACCTGCTTTCTGATATTTAGCTTCTGTCTCTGCCTTAAGCGGTTTCCACCAGTCTTCATTAGTTTTGTACCATTCGATTGTTGCCTTTAAGCCATCTTCAAATTTTAGGTACTTAGGCTCCCAACCGAGTTCATTAACTAGTTTAGAGTTATCAATGGCGTAGCGTAAATCGTGGCCTGGGCGGTCTTTGACGTGTTCTAGCCATAAATCGTCTTTGCCCATTTGGTTTAGAATCATATGGAAGACTTCTACATTCGATTTCTCTCCGTCTGCGCCGATAAGGTATGTTTCTCCAGATTTACCTTTTTCTATAATACTCAAAACTGCTGAGTTATGGTCGTCTACGTGTATCCAGTCGCGGACGTTTTCGCCCTTGCCGTATAACTTCAATTTTTCACCGGTCAGTAGATTGGTAATTTGACGTGGAATCATTTTTTCTATGTGTTGCCTTGGGCCGTAGTTATTTGAGCAGTTGCTTATTGTGGCGTGTATACCGAAGCTTCTGACCCATGCGCGCACAAGTAGGTCTGACCCAGCTTTGGTGCTTGAGTAGGGGCTAGAGGGATTGTATGGTGTCTGGTCTGTGAATTTGGCAGGATCATCTAGCTCCAAATCACCATATACTTCGTCTGTAGAAATATGGTGTAGTTTTTTTCCGTGATTTCTGACTGCTTCTAGGATTCTGTATGTGCCAATCAAATTGCTCTCAACAAATGGCCAAGGGTCGTTTAAAGAATTATCATTGTGAGATTCTGCGGCGAAATGAACTACTAAGTCTGTGCCTGCAACCAATCCATCTACTAAATTTTGGTCTGTGATGTCACCTTTAACAAATGTGATGTCTTGTATAACACCATCTAGACTTGCCATATTTCCGGCGTAGCCCATTTTGTCTATGACTGTTATTTGCCAGTCTGGACGTTGTTTTCTAATTAAGTGGATGAAATTGG
>JALYQI010000055.1 GCA_030855955.1 bacterium
ACCTACCGCGCCTTCGAAGGTACTAAGAACGGCAAGAAATATTGGATCCTGGTTGATTGCGGAAACTTTACCCAGGTTGGTAAACCGCCGCTTAATAATCCTGTTTTAAACTTCCGCAAGTCTATTGATGGTGGCCCCCGCTCCCTAAAGCCGGGTGAAACCTTTAATTTTCGCTTTGAATACCGTAATCAAGTAGCCGACTCCTTACCGGCTGAAAATGTTACCCTACATGACAAGTTAGATTTAGATAAGTTTGAAGTCGTAAGTCCAGCAAGACTGCCCTTAAATGGCAGTAAGCTCACTTATCCCTTAGGTACAGTACCTTATTCCGAGAGTTACAAGACAGCACTAGTACTAACCGTTAGATTAAAATCGGAAATTGCCAATGGCACCAAAGCTTGTAACGCCGCGACCATGAAAGCCAGCAATGCCCCGGAGGTAAGTAGTGGCGGCCCATATTTATGTATAACCGTGATTAATCCTTGCCCTTTTGATTCAGCCTTATCAAAAACCGATGAACGTTGTACGAAGCCGGTTTTGGGATGTTTGGTCACAAATACTGATGTTAATAGGACTACAAAAAGTTTTACGCTCACTACAAGTGTCAATTCCAGCAATCCTGCCCTAACAGGTATCAGAAGTTATGTATATGACTTTGGCGATGGAACTTCCGTTAAAACAAAGAGTTCTACGTCATATAAAGATAGAGTTTCACACACTTACCCGAACGGCTCATATACGGCTACGGTTGTTGTAAACTACACAATAGGTTCGGGCTCTGCCCAGACCGATCAAAGTGTTGCCTGTAGCGGCAAAATCGAATCAGAACCGGACCAGCCCCTAAGCCATAGTAAAACCGCTCGTAACCTAACCCAGAACCTTGACGATGAAGCTACTCCTGGCACCAAAGCCAAGGCCGGTGATACGATAGAATACCAATTGTCCACTTATAACAGTTATGGTTATCCCCGGCAGAATGTGAATACGTCAGACTATATTGGCGATATCCTTGAATATTCGGCCCTTGATGAAGCTTTTCTAAAGCAACAAGGTGGTATTTATAATGTTCAGACCAAAACACTGGGGTGGAAAAACCAGACTGTTGGCGCTAATAAGAAACTGACAAATTCATTCAGAGTTAAACTTAAGAATCCCTTACCAGTTACTAACCAACCTGGCGCTATGACCACTTCGTATGACTGCCAGTTGAGTAATAAGTTTGGTAACCAACTTGATATAGCCGTTGATTGTCCTCTACCGAAAAGCGCTGAATATGTAACAAAGAGGTTGCCGAATACAGGCCCAGGCACGAGCCTGATGATCGGATTTACATCGAGCGCGGTTATTGCTTACTTCTTTGCTCGTAGCCGCCTGTTACGACAAGAACTTGAATTAATCCGCACAGATTTTGCGCAGACAGGAGGCGTATAGATATGGCTGAAAGACTAAACCATCACCCAGAGCAGATTCATTCTCCTGAGCTATCTAAAGAACAGGATAAGGAAGTTCATAAACCAAGACATGAGCATCATAAACCTGTTAGGCATGAACATGCGGACCAAATAGAGGTTATCCGAGCCAAAGCAGAGCATGAGGCCGAAAAACATAAAACCGACTTAGAGCACCATACTAACCTGTCTCATGAAGCCGAAAAGCCAATGTTTATTAACCGTGAGCTAAAAAGCATGGCTTACCAGCGCACTATGAAGCGTGTACGCCGCCATCTCCCCCTCCCAGCTCGGGCATTCAGTAAAGTTATACACCAACCCGCTGTAGAGGCTACTAGTGAAGCTATCGGCAAAACCGTTGCAAGGCCTTCTGGCGTATTAGCTGGAGGAATTAGTGCATTTATCGGCTCAAGTATATTTCTTTGGATCAGCCGGCATTATGGTTATGAATACAATTTTCTACTGTTTGCGTTGTTATTTGCTGGGGGCTTCTTTGTTGGCCTACTTATAGAAGCAGTTATTAGAACTTTGCGTCGTTCGCAGTCTTAAAATAGACTATTTCTTTTTCGACTTGGCAGGAGTTTCTGTTTCTGGTACTGTTTCTTCTTCAGTTCGGCTCAGATTACCCTCTTGATCTATATAAATTGTGTCATCGCCGACTAGTTCATCCTGTAGGTTGCCGATGGGTGGCAAATTCTTATCCGATTTTACTTGTTTTACATCTGTCAAAGGCTCGTTAGTTTTTTGGACCTCGGTTTGTTTAGGTGTTTCCTTGGGTGGAACTTCTAATGTTGCTGACTCTGCTGCCAGTGGAGTATCCTCAGGCTCAGGGGCAGGTTGCACAGTTAGACTTGCAGCAGCAGATTGAGGCTGTACCGCAGGAGTTGGAGCAGGAGAAAACGACGACTTTGGCTGCCCCCAAGGTGATCGTGGTGCCGGTGCCACGGGTGCTTGACGCTTTGCTAACCAGTCATCCAAGAACGAACCACCCGAAGGCTTAGGGATCGCTACAGGGCCAAATTGAGGACCGGCTGGTGACTTGAACGGATCATTACTAAATGCCGGCCTGGTGGGCTCTGGTGATTTCAAACGGGCAAATATATCTGCCTCTACTTGCGCCCTTGGATGCCCAAATTTCGCAGCAGATAATTGTTTTAGTGCCGTAGCCAGCTGCTGGTTGGGTTTGCCTAAAGGTGGTAAGGTGGCCATGCTGAAGGGCTGAGTGGGTACTCCGCCAATGAGCATGCGAGTGATGGAGTTGAAGTTTGGTATGCGCTGCAAGTCATGGATATCAAACACAGGTGCAAAGTATTTGGCCAGGAACTCGGCGTCGTTTGTTCCCACACGGAAGGAAACAATTGTACCGATGTTACCAAATACGGCGTCCCGTATTTCTTCAGTCAGCTGGGTAGTAAACTGATTAGCGACAATCAAACTAAGGCGATACTTACGAGCCTCACTCAAGATAGATGCGAATGAATCAGTCGAGAAATTCTGGAACTCGTCGACGTACAAACTAAAGTCGACACGCTCACTCTCAGGAACGTTCGCCCGAGACATAGCGGCGGCCTGGAACTTCATTACAAAGATCATGCCTAGCAACTTAGAATTTAGTTCACCGGTGCGACCTTTACTCAGGTTTACGAGTAGGATTTTCTTATTATCCATAACGTCACGGAGGTTAAACGAGCTCTTGGTCTGGCCAATTATATTACGCATCATCTTATTACTTAAGAAGGCACCGAATTTACTCACGAACCAGCTTTTGACTTCTCCAAACTCATTACTGCGCTGACTTGCCGGCATTTCCTTAGTCCAGAAATCAATAATAGTTTGATCTGTCACATGACGAAGTTTACTTTTTACATATGCGTCATCATTAAACAGCTTAGGAATATCTATAAATGTTCCTCCTGCGGGATCCGCCATTACAGTCTGAGCAGCACTTCGGAATAAATGTTCATACCTGGGCCCAATGATGCCTTGCCTCTGTGGATCGTATAATTTATATAGCATACCGATGGTTTCTTGAATCAAGAAGTCAATTTGATCTGGATCATCAAATTCAAACATATTGAGTCCTAATGGATAATCCATATCAGAGGGATTAAAGTAAATGACGTCCTCAGTCCGTTCTTTGGGCACCATAGACATTAAACTTTCAACGGTATCACCATGTGGATCAATAAAGGCAAAACCATTGCCATTCAACATATCCTGCAGAGCAAGGTTCTCTAAGAATGTTGATTTACCAGTACCTGTTTGCCCTACGGCGTATATATGCCGGCGGCGATCTTCTTCACTTAAGTTAATCCGTTTTTTGGCTCCACGGAAAAGATTGTATCCAAGCATATTGCCATCATTAGTGATATTACGTGGCCCATCAACTTGTTTACTTGCTTGCCGTTCCAGCTGAGATGTAGGTATATTACTTTCATCCGGAAAATGAAATAGTGTTGCAAGTTCAACAGCATTTAATATATTTTGATTATTTTCCTGAGGAAAAAATCGCATGATGTACGCTGTTGTGAAGCTTTCAATATCTTTAGCAGGCGTATACTTGAAGCCATTCTTACCAGGTGCATCAAAAAGCGCAAAGCTCGCGACAATGTTATTAACAATACTTTGTGCCCGTTGCGAAATGTTAGAGCTCGCAACTACCCGTATCTGTACTTCGTAACCCGGATAGCGTGTTTTGTCGTCAATGGCGTCAATGATTGATTGCTCTAATGATGATAGCTGCTTGTTATCTTCTTGTTTATTGTCTTTTCCTTCAGGAGCCTTAACTGCAGCTGTCAATACTTCTTTAGAAAACTGGAGTATAGCTCCGCTCTTTTTCGAATCACCACCCTTTTTTTTCTTTGAGGCTATTGCTGACGCCTTTTTACGCCATCCAGGATCGGCTGGCCGCATCAAAATCTGTATTCCTGCCCCATCTTCTTTCTCTAAAGTCGAGAGAGCATTGAGAACACTCTGCAAGGCATCACGTTTCAAATCCTGGTAGGTGGCAATGGGATAGGCAAATTTATCTTTGAGTGAAAGTTCTCCGCCCATCGTGCCACTCATCTTACCTATAGGACTAAAAATATTATGCTCAGATACCTCTTCGAGCCTGGCTGACGGATAAGCACTGATAACTGCTTGCTGCACAACATCTAGCATCGATATCGGCACTGAGGCATAGAAATAAACGAACCCTTTAGTACCGACTATTTCAAACCCAAAGTGCCGCTGACCATAAAATTTGCTCTTAAAACCCTTCTGTAGGGTTGCAGCAATAATGTTATAGACTATCTGGGCCTTGCTTATGGTTTCATCGGTTACATCCCTGTTATCACGTGAACCACCATCGGTATCATCACTGGGAGGAGGTAGATGAATAAGTAGCGGAATCATCTTAAGGCTTCGCTCATAATTCTTTTGCTCCCGCCATAATTTTCGGGCATGAAAATAGGCAAAAATCCCAAGGCCACCTATTATTATGACT
>JALYQI010000062.1 GCA_030855955.1 bacterium
TGAAATGCGCCAAATTTGCCATCGCGAAATTCCCAGCTCGTAACGCCGTTTATCACCTGCGCCTGGCTAATGGCTTTTACCACGTAAAACGCTTTTTTAGAATCATTTTTCGACGTAAAGCGGGCCACAATTCCTTTGATACGCTTAAACTCGTGCTCTTCCTGCGAAAATTCGACGATATCGCTGCGGGCGTTTTCAATCAGGTGAATAAGTGTTTCAGCGCGGCCCACCGTGGCAAGATCGATTCTCGGCAATGTGTTTTCTTCGCCGTCAGAAAGCTCATAGTCACGCACCGACAGACCAATGCCAGCACCCATAATGACAAAATTAATCAGATCAAACAAAAAGAGCGGCTTGATCTGCGCGGTTAGACTTGGATCAAAATGCGTTGTGTACGGTGTGTAATTTTTATTAAACAAGAAGAACTCAACATGCAATTCATTTTTAATACCATCAATGTTATTTGCCCATAAAAAAATATCGGTTGGTTCTTGTATATTTGTTTCCATACTTGATAGCTTTCGTTTTTATTAGCAACTTCATTGATTGTACCGCACCGCTCTTCTCCCGACTATAACCTATTTATAAAAATCATATTATAGATAACACAATTTAAACGAAAATCTTAGCAGGCTATCACCTTACCCTAGGGTGCGTCAACCGTCAGAGTCATCGCGACCTTCCGAGTCATGATTCGTGTAATCGCATGAATCGGCGTCTTCACCCCCGAACCGCACCAACACGTCGCCATACTCCTCACCATCCCTTTGTGGGTTTGATTGTCTGAGCAAATGGTACTTCTAATCTTCAAAGCCTTGATTTTTGCGTATTAGAACATCATATCCATCATTCACCTGATCGTCTCGGCGTATACCAAAATTTATTAGCAACGCCCATAGCTCCTCCGCGACTTTCTCATAATCCGCATCTTCAGTGGTAAGTTTTTCTGCCTCGATAAAATCACCAAGACTTTCAACAGCGTCAATACAGATTTCAATATCTCTCCGCCGCGCTTTTTGCCGCGTTTTTGTCGAATCAGAATATGGAGTATACCCTATATGCTCGATAATTTTGGCAAGCTCAACTTCGTTTGCAACTTCAGTCTCATGCTCAATACTATCCATTTGATTCGTCACCGACTTTTTCAAGGTAAAAATCTGTCGTTTTTGGCCATTGTTTGTTTCTGTGCGAATTCGTAACCACGGCCCTAAACTACCACCGCCAGCGCCCGGCAATCCAAACACTTGGTCGCGCTGCGTCACCGGCTCTGTTAATATTATAGCCTGAGCTTTCAGTGTAGCAAGCAATGAGGTCTTGTCGGCCACGCGGGCTTTAATCTCAATTTCTCTCATATATATCTCCTTATATACTTACTAAGCTTTATGATGCCCGGTATTCTGGATTATGAAAGCCAAAGTGCTCGCCCTTTTTCCAGGCAGATGCTTGGTTGCCGTAGGTTGGCACGCCACTATTAGATCGGAGCATTTTTGCGAGATGCATAAGATTATAGGTCATAAATGTAATATTGCGGTTTGTAAAGTCACTTTCAGGACCACCCGAGCCTTCATCTAAATAGCTTGGGCCTGGGCCTACCGGCCCAATCCATCCCGCATCAGCTTGGGGAGGAATAGTATACCCAATGTGCTGCAAGCTATAAAGAATATTCATGGCACAATGCTTTAAACCATCCTCGTTGCCGGTAATAATCGCTCCGCCCACCTTACCGTAATAGGCGTATTGACCCTTCTCGTTGAGTTCAGCGGAGTTGGCATATAATCTTTCAATGAGTTTTTTAGTTTGCGAGCTGTTATCGCCTAGCCAAATTGGTCCGCACACGACTAAGATATCTGCCAGCTGTACCTTTTTATATATTTCGGGCCACTCATCCGTCGCCCAACCTACTTTCCGCATATCTGGCTGGACACCTGTAGCGATATCGCGATCAATGGTGCGAATAAGCTCGGTGGCAACCCCATGCTTCTCCATAAGGTCCATACTCGCACGTAGTAGTCCTTCGGTATTACTCACCTCCGGTGACTTTTTGAGCGTGCCATTAAAATACAATGCTCTCAGTCCTGCAAAATTTTTATCCTCGCTTCTCATGTATGTCTCCTGGCTTGATTTATCCTCTTATTATACCGTACATCTTACTACGTACCTTTCACCTAAATTTACCCTCCAATCGATACACTTGATATTGGCCCACTGAAATGACAATTGCTGTGACTAAGTTGGCAAGAAACAGATACACCGGATAAAAAGGCAACGTTATGTTCCACTCCCCCACCGCCAACACGCCACACATTGCAGCAACAGACGAAAAGCTAAAGGTGGAAGCACCCTCCGATGCCGGATCTCGCCAATAGTTATGCGAGGTAGTGTACACGATCTATGACCTCTTGTAAAAAAGTTGTCTATATAGTCAGACATTATCGTGCTATGCTTGTAGTATGGATGCGGAAAACCTGTTGAAACAAAAAGTTGTCGGCTATTTAAAACAAATAGGGCTTACTAGCGAACAGGCTCTCGCGTACCTCTTTCTATTGCAACATGGCCCACAAACCGTTTTATCCCTAAGTCGTGGTCTTAAGACTGGCCGAACCAAACTTTATCCTCTTCTTGAGAATCTCAGCGAAAAGCAACTCATTACAATTCATGAACGGCATTACGGTACGAGTTACGAAGCGCAACCGCCAGAGGTACTCGAATTTTTAATCGCCGAAAAAGAACGCAAAACCAAAAGCTTGCGCAGTGATTTGAACTCGGTTACCCATGCCCTAAAAAATATGAATGCACAGCCGCCCACCACCTCAAAAATAATTGAATATAAAGGCGTGGATGGCTTAAAGCAGATGAATTTTAATCTTACTAAGGCTAAAAAGGAGTTCCGGGTTTTTGAGCTGGAGAGTCTATCTAGCCATCTTGGTAATCATTTTGCCAAAAAACTACACCGGACATGGTACGATAATCACATATCTAGCTACAATCTCACCAATAATCCTAACTGGCAACTCAAAACAGATGCAATCGGCCTCGAAAAACTTTCAAACGCACGCTATATTGATCCGAAAATATTTACAATCGAGTTCGAAACATATATCTACAATAACTGCGTAGCACTTCTCAACTACGAAAAGGACGACATATTAGGCGTCGAAATCTACAACGAAAAACTCGCTCGCCAGCAAAAACGCATATTTGACTTGTTGTGGTCACAGGCTCATTACATTCAGTAATTTACATTATTATGCTTTATAATAGAAGGATGCGCTTAATAAGAAACTACGAACATATTTTTACAAATCTTAGTATTTACTTCTCCACGCTCATTCGTTTTTTACTCAACATCTTACTAATCATTATTGTAATCGCACTTATTGTCGGCGTATATAAAACCGGGTACGACCTATTTACCACTCTTCATGACCCGCTCGAAAAAATATTGCAACGCATACTCCTTGATGTGGTATTTATCGTCGCTCTCATTGAAATTACTATCACTGTACTTGGGTACTTAAAAGACGGATATGTACAGGTCCGTTATATCGTTGATACGGTTCTTATTATTATGTTAAACGAAATTGTCAGTCTATGGTTTCGTCAGGCATCACTCCACGAATCGATCGGCATTGCCGTTATTATTGCCGTGCTCGCTTTCGTGCGCATTACTGCTATAAAGTACGCTCCTACTTCTGAGCAAAAATCCACGGCTAAAAAGTTATCCCCCAGCTCAGAACTAGAAGAGCTATAGTTAAATCATAGTACCTTGGCGAGCTTTATTAGCCCATTCATCGGCCAATTCATTGCCTGGATCATTATTATGGC
>JALYQI010000066.1 GCA_030855955.1 bacterium
GGCCGGTCGGTGCCGTATTGTTCCATCGCTTCTTTATAGTTAAGCCGCGGGAACGGAACTTGCTGGATGCGCTTTTCTGGATATAGAGATTCAACAATTTTTATAAGCAAAGCTTCGTTTAGTGCCATGACATCTTCGCGCTCGACAAATGACATTTCCAGGTCGAGCTGCGTAAATTCCGCCTGGCGGTCTCCGCGGGTGTCTTCATCACGAAAACAACGGGCAATTTGAAAATATTTTTCAACACCACCAACCATTAAGAGTTGCTTAAATTGCTGGGGTGATTGCGGCAAAACGTAAAATTTACCGGGGCTTAAACGTGCAGGCACAATAAATTCACGGGCACCTTCGGGTGTTCCCTTTGTCAGGTATGGGGTTTCGACTTCCCAGAAACTACGACGGTCTAACTCGTCCCGGATAAGTTTAACTATCCGATGACGCTTTTCGAGGTTATTACGCATGCGGAATGAACGCATATCCAAATAGCGATATGCCATCCGCCGGTCTTCGCTTACTTCAGTCGCTTTATCAATTTCAAAAGCCGGCACTTCAGATTCATTCAGAATTTCTAAAGTCTCAGCTGCAAGCTCAACGGTACCGGTCGGCAAGTCAGGGTTAACCTGATTTTCACTACGTTTTTGGATCTTACCGGTGATTGTAATAACATATTCGCTACGTAATTTATCGGCTTGTTGGAATAATTCTTGATCGCCACCACCCCAAAATACGACCTGTAGTAAGCCCGAGCGGTCGCGCAAGTCAATAAAAATTAATTTGCCATGATCGCGACGTGCGTGTACCCAGCCTTGGACTTTGACGGATTGCCCCTCTTTTTGAACAGTTTCGTTTGCAATTGTTCGTTCCATGATCATTTCCTTATGATTGGTTGATTAAAGGCTGAGTATCGGGTCAAAAGCAAATCAACGCCTTGAAAGCGACTTGCCGACCCGCGGATTATTATCGTTTTTCAACCAACACATTTCAGGGGTCATTCTACCATGTCTACCTGTTTTCGTACAATTTTGGCCTTAGCTTCGGCAACTTCGCGCATGCTATCGTATTTATCAAATTCATCGATGATGGGTTTACCGAGGATTTGTTCGACAATATCCTCAATTGTGACCAGGCCGGTAATTTCAGCAAAACTATTAACCACCAAAAACATGTGTTGCTTGGTACGCAAAAAAGCCTGCAGCACGTGGTCGAGCTCGCGGGTTTCATTGACGTAATGCACGGGCTTATGCATTAGCTCGGCGACTTTGCTGTGACTTTTTAGATCAACCAGGTCTTTGATATACAGGATTCCAACGGCTTCACCGCCATATACCCCCAAAACCGGAAAGCGCGAATGTCCACTTTGATGTAACTCATCAAGCAACAGCGGACTTAATACATCTTCTTCTTTGACACTAGCTATCACGCTACGCGGCGTCATGATGTTGTGAACTGTTTTATCACCAAAACTCAAAGCATGCTTGACGATTCGAAGTTCATCGGCTGACAAATCGGTATCTGCCGACACAACCGTGTTGAGCATGTGATTCAGCTCGGCCCGCGTTAGTGTGACAGGTTGTTCTTCGATGAAGCGGTCAAACACCCGGCCCAATGGTAAAGTAATAAATTTTAATGCATGAGCTAGAGCTAAAAGCGGCTTACTTAGGAAAGCAAGGATTAAAGTCCCAAACGGTTTAAAGTACAATTCACTCAAAACCAAAAACACGACGAACAAGATTATCGCCCCGACCAACCATGCGATAACATGATGCATATGGCGGGCTAGTATCACAAATGTGGCACTGACAGCGAGTGCCCGGAAAATCTCGATGGTCATCAATATTGCCGAACCCCTGGCTTTGAGTGGATAAAGCGCCATGGCTGTTGGTTCGCCTTTTCGTGCCCATAGCTTTAGATGTGGAGTTGAAAGTTCGCGTAATGCTAGCGACATAGCGGTTAGTAAGATAGATAAAATAAAACTAACCAGCAACAAGATAAACATATCCAGTATTGTAGCACCCCAGTTCTTTGGTTGGCTAGGACGTAGCTGTTCAGGCTAGTTTCAGGTATAATCAGCTAGTATTAGAGATGTATTAATAGGGAGGAATAATGAAAAAAACTATTTTGATTGGGCTTGGGATTATTGTTGCTGTTGCGGGATTTTTATTCTTAACCCGGCCTTCAGAGGAGGCCGCCGGCACACCATCTAATCATCAGTACAGCCAAGGTTCATCCGGTGTCATTTTTATGGAATATGGTGATTTTCAGTGTCCTGGCTGTAAAGCTTACTATCCAGTCATAAAGCAGGTGAAAGAAATATATAAAGACAAAGTTACTTTCCAGTTCCGTAACTTGCCGCTAGAAAGTATCCATCCTAATGCCCGTGCCGCCGCCCGTGCCGCCGAGGCCGCCCATTTACAAGGCAAGTTTTGGGAAATGCACGACGCATTATTTGAGAGCCAGGACGCCTGGAAAGATACCAAGGACCCGGTAACTATATTTACTGGTTATGCGCAGCAACTTCAACTTGATGTAACCCGGTTCGCTACCGATTATAAGAGTTCTACGGTAAACGCAGTTATCAATGCTGACATAAAGGAGTTTGAGAAAACCGGTGAAGAAATGAGTACTCCGACATTTTTCATAGACGGTAAACGTATAGATGATCTTACCAACTCACCCGACTACTTTCAGAAACTTCTCGACGAAGCTATAGCAGCCAAGACTCCACCACCACAGGACCCACTACCCGAATCATCTAATTAATACTTTTAAATATAAAATCCACCACTATAGAAATTATATCTATAATCTGGTGGTGGATTTTAGTACTGAATGAATTGTTGCCAGGGTGCGCGTTTGATACGCACAGCAACTGCTTCTGATTCGCTCTGCATGGCGACAATGTTTATTTTAATTGGCATTACTTCTTACCTTGTCTGGAATATCTAGTATTGCACCCAATTTTAAAATAGGGCGCTTTTAGATATTATCCGTTTTTTTTAATTTTTGTTTTCCGCTTGAGCAGCTCGCTCTGCCTTTGGATACATCAATAACTATACTAAACTATCCGGGCTCTCGTCAACTTATTTCTTATGGTTATTATGATCAGTGAATGGATTAAATCTGTTGGCCATCTCGGTGGCAGCTTTTTCACCTGGCAGATTAAGCCTACTGTTCATAACTGCTTCAAACTTTTTATTAAACTTATGAAAAGCAGGGTTAGGTTCGTCCTGCTTTTGGATACGTTGAAACTTTTCCGCCAAAATCGTCAGTTCGTCGTCACTTAGGTCTTCAATATCTATAAAACTATCGCGGGCGCGGGTAGCGCGGATCAATTCATCAAGCTTTAACTGCATGGCTTTAGAATCCCGGTTCTGTGTGTTCTGGATTAAGAACACCATCAAAAAGGTGACAATAGTAGTGCCGGTATTGATAACCAGCTGCCATGTGTCTGAAAAGCCAAACAGCGGCCCGGTCACGGCCCAGGTGACAATAATTAAAAAAGCTAAGCTAAATGCCCAAGCGCTACCGGCAATGGCGGAAATGCGGGCGGAAATGCGGCGGAAAGCTTCTTTCATGGTTCGTAATTTTGCCTATTTATAGTATGCAGTTAGAATAGCATGAGAGGTATAACAAAAACATGCACAATGTTTTCGCGGAATTAAGCATCATTATGGCGGTGGCCGTAGGCGTCAGTCTGTTCATGCGCATCATCCGCCAGCCATTGATAATCGGTCATATCCTGACCGGCCTTTTAGTCGGGCCGGCATTCTTAAATCTGATTAAACATCCGGATACCATCAATGTCTTCTCGGAATTCGGTATTGCCTTGCTACTGTTTATCGTCGGTCTTGGTTTAAATCCGCGCATTATTAAAGAAGTCGGTAAGATTGCCGGTGCTATAGCCTTCATCAAAATTGCTTTTACGACGACTGTTGGCTTTTTGATTTCCCGTGCTTTAGGCTTTGATCCGACTGCCTCGCTGTTTATAGGCCTTGGGTTGTCCTTTAGCAGTACGATTATCATCTTGAAACTACTAGGTGATAAAAAGGAAGTAACCAGGCTCTACGGCAAAATTTCGATTGGTTTCTTGTTGGTCGAAGATATAATCGCTACCTTTGCATTGGTTGTAGTGGCTGCATCTGCCAATGGTGGTGGTATTTCATTGCAGGATTTCGGTGTACTGCTGGCCAAATTTGGCGGCCTTGTAGCAGCAGTCATCTTAGTACGCATGCTATTCATTAATCACATGCGCAAGATTATCGCCAAAAGCCAAGACTTCTTGTTTTTATTTGCTATCGGCTGGGCGCTTGGTATCGCCGCCGTTTTCCAACGATTTGGGTTTAGTTTGGAGATTGGTGCATTAATCGCCGGAGTGGTACTTTCATCATTACCTTATTCGCAAGAAATTTCCTCTCGCCTCAAAGTTTTGCGCGATTTCTTCATTGTGCTGTTCTTTATAAGCCTTGGGTCTCATCTTGAACTCAGCAATATCACGGACCTCCTCCCCAAAGCTGCCTTATTATCTATTATCGTATTGATCGGAAATCCGCTACTTGTTATGACTGTCATGGGTTTGAGTGGCTATACTAAAAAGACTGCTTTTAAAACCGGTATGACTGGTTCGCAAGTATCGGAATTCTCGCTGATTCTACTACTATTAGCAGTAAAATCAGGTCAGGTCAGTCAAGATGTTGTGTCTTTGGTTACCGTTATTGCTCTGTTTACCATCGCAATCTCATCTTACATGATCCTGTATTCCGACAGTCTGTATCTATTTTTCGAGAACTACTTGGATATGTTTGAGCGGAAAAAAGTCAAAGAAAGCAAAGAACGCCGTGAGCGCTATGAGCTGGTATTGATCGGCTACCAAAAAGGTGGGCATGAATTCTTAAAAGTCTTCAAAAGCTTAAAGAAAAGATATGTCGTGGTTGATTACAATCCTTCCGTAATCGATACACTAGAGCATCGGAATGAAACGTATGTTTACGGCGATGTCACCGATTGGGAATTGCTTGAGGAACTTAACCTGGAGCATTCGCGTCTGGTGGTTTCCACTATCACTGATCTGGCGACAAATCTGAGTTTAGCTCAATGGCTTGAAAAACATAACTCGAATGTTGTGTATATTCCGACTGCCGATAGTGCAGAAGAAGCGGCTAGGTTGTACGAAGCCGGCGCTGCTTATGTAGTACTACCTCACTTTATCGGTTCAGAAAAAATCGGCTCCTTCCTACGCAAAAACGGCCTTAATAAAACCGAATTCAAACACTACCGAGAAAAACATCTGGCCTATCTGCAATCACATCACGAATTGTTCGGGACCAACGAAGCGTAAAGCCAGTTTTCTTTTATATATTTGTTGATGCTTGGCAAAACATCCCGGCTCGCCCTACCCCGCATCAGCGATTCTCTTATATTACGCGAAGACATGAGTGGTTTATCGCTTGCCAATGTTATGGCACCCGGGCTTAACATATCAATCTTTTGACGATGCTCTTCCTTAATTCGCTTGCCTCTTACTGCAACTATTAATTTCATAGTCGTAAGTAGTCGTTTGAGATCTGGCCACTGCTCTGCTGCCCGAGGCGAAATCAGTAAGTCTACCATATCGGATCCCATCAGCATGTATAGCTCGTCTTTAGGATAAAGTTTCTTAAGTCGCGGCAGTGTTTTTTGAACGCTAAATTGCTTGTCGGGAAGTTCTAAAATCTTCAACTTTGTATAAGGCTTAAGGGCGAGCTCAAGCATCCTCAAACGATGTGCATAATGCGTCACGCCGTCTTTGCGCCGAGGCAATGATTCAGGAATAAATACAACTTGATCTAAGTCCGCACGCTCGAGTGCTTTTAAAGCAAAGGTTATATGACCTGCGTGCACCGGATCAAATGTTCCAGAAAAAATCCCAGTCTTGCTCATGCTGTCTCTTCCCGGCTATATGCCCCAGAAAAATGTCCGTAATCATCGTCGGCATACCTATGTAAAACTTTATTGACACATACAACAAAACCTTCCGCGACTCTACCGTGCCGAGGACGTAAATAGCCCGTACCCACGTGTCTTGGGTTTAAATCATAAGCTATCAAATAGTCGCCTTTATCTTTAAGTTCAACCGTATCCGGATTTTGATTGCTTATTGTAAGTCCCATTGGCCGGAAATCATCAAGATTAACTAAGACCTGCCAAAATAACTTCTGTTCATTAGTTATTCTTTGACCGTTTTGATTATTTGCATTGATATGTAGCCCTCCAAGCGTCACCATCCTAACCAGCGACAACCGCAAGAAATCGAATCTAAACTGCTTCTGGGCTATGGTAATTTCAGATAATTTTTCTTCAAAACGCTTGCATGCGTCAAGCCTATAAACTTTCGTGGCTGGATCATGCGGGTAGTATCCATAATAGCCATTAACATCTGATGACGCTTGCATCTCAAGTTCATCACGGGCTGAAGTAATAATTATTTCGTCCGGCAACTCCACCTCTACTCGTCGTGGCAGGTATTCTTTTTCAGTAAGTACATTAGACATACTGCGGTAACCCTTTGCAGCATTTAGATTTGTAATGGCAACGTGGGCATTCATTATGCCCATGCACAGGCATAATCGGATAAAACTCACAGTTGTCGCAGAAAAACTCCTGCGACCGCTCTTTTTGTACTTCTCCTAGGATTTGCTCCTCTTCGCTCATGTCACCAGTTTAGCGTGAAACGGTAACTTCACAAGCGGGACAAGAGATGCTTGTTGGGGTTAATACAGCGTCAACGATTTTTTTACAGAATGGACAGGTCACACATGGCATCAGGTTTGGATTGTCATTAGCAATTCGATCATGATCAATTACACACAGGCCCTCACACTCAGCAGCCTGTTCTTCGTACTCAGTTTTAGTTAAAGTTTTCATTTTTTAATTTAGCTCCTAGCATTTTACGCTTACTTTGCAGGTTGTACATCGTTCAATTAATTTATTACGAGGCCTAATGTTTTCATGACCTTTTTGGCATTTGAATTTAAGTGAACCAAACTTATCTTCACCTACTCCATTTGATTTATTTCCATAACCTGCTTCATTCAGTTGATTTTGTGTGCCAATGATATTGGAATCGCCATTTATAGTTGCTCCACAACCGCTAACAGTTTCACCCCGGGCTTTTGCTTGAGAGCCAGCTCTATCCATTTCTTCTAGAGCAAGTAAATGGGCTACTACGCTTGCGGATGATGGTATAAAACGCACTTCATTTTCTCTTGAAAGATACCGTTCTTTTATGGCAGCAGCCAAATTGTATTCATGTAATCCACCAGTAAACGAGTGAGTGGTAGCAAAATAAGCATCAAGTAAGTCAGTTTGCTCTCGTGCGAATTCATAAGTATTCTGAATCCGTCCGGAGCGTCTACCTGCATACCAGTTACCACCATATTGGGAGCGCAAGCTTCGATCGTAGACACCAGTAAGTTGGTCAACGAGGAACTCCTGATCTGCTTCACCTGTATCAAGAAACATTCGCTGACTCAGAAGTTCGCCTGGATTTGCTTGATGATTCAGTGTCTCATATAACTTTTCTAATGCCTGTCGGTCACTGCCATCTAAGCTTTGTGAAAACATTTTTAACGTCCTGCCATTGGTCCTATAGATGATGCGAAGCATAGTCTGCTTACGACTAACGTTATAGCCACCTACATCCTCTGAGGCATCCAACAGCTCTGGTGGAAAGTCCGAAATGACAACCATAGTATTGGGCCGGTCTCCTTTCATCATAGACACCATATCTTTGTACTCATTCATTTCGATGCGGCGACGGCGTTGTTCATACGGGGGCAGTAATGTGGCTGCTTCAACAGAATCCTGGAAAATATCACCGAGTGCACTGCCGTCTTGGCCGTACAGTTCCCAGCCATCAAAATTGTATTCCGTTGGCGAGCGCATGCTACCGGGTAATGTTTCAGCAAGCCACGTGACCGTGTCATAATAACGCCGCGTTTCGTAATCGAATTCCGGTGCTTCTAACTTCACATGTTCTGCAGTTTGACCCAAAATAAAAACCCTCGCTGCTTACGAGCAAGGGTTATGAAGTACTAGCTTAGCGAGTTGCCACTACTGTATGCTCCTGCTCGGAAGACTTAAAATCGTGTCTGGCTTATCGCTTTTTTGCGACATACAGTTGCGGCACAGCTCAGGATTCACACCTGATTCCGATTATTCAATTGTTAACTATTTGAAAGTATAAACCACAAGCGTCAACTATAGATATAGTATTTTTTGCTATGACTTATGTTTTGTTCATTATGAAAAGAACCAACCCCTTTCTTGAAACCAAGAAGTTATTTGGTTCCTTGTTGAAAGAACTTAAATTAATTCACTTGAAAACTTTTGAGGGCGTCTATTAAAATTTTGTCGTCGGGACGTATGTTATGATCTTGATAAAAGAAAAAATATGTATGCTTGCCTTGACTGCCGGTGAGTGGGGTTGCTATGCCGCCGCTAACCGTACCCGTACCAACGGTTTGATTATTTACAATTGGATCACATAAGAAGCTGACGTTTTCCCATTTGGCATTGAACGGTGTAGTGTCCTTGGGCTGCCGATTAACCGAAGTATTGCCTGCAAAGCCAACGCAGTCCCCTGAAATATTACCAAGAAATAATTTTTTATTTTCGGGTGTTATTGGTTGCAAGCGCACAATCTTGGGCTCACCTGGCATGGTGTCGACATATATAGTCAGTTTGCGGTCGCTAGCGCCCTTTTTTGTCGCTGTCCAGACATAAAAATGATTCTGGTCATTTCTTTTTTCAAGCAGTTTCCAGTCACTGGGCAGTTTAAAACTAAATAGTTTTTCATTGATTTGCAGCTTGTCTTCTTCGTTTTCGCCAACTTCAGTCACTATTGGTACATTTGTCTTAGGTGCCGTGCTATTGCCGATATCTTTGCTGACAATAAGCGCAGCCGTAACTAAAGCAGCGCCCACTATAGCAAATACCCCTAAGAAAACCTTAGTGTTGCGCGTCTGACGGGTACGCTTCCCGTGTTGATATAGTGACATAAGCTTAACCTTATTATAACACCGTGCTATCCGAGTGTGCCGGTAGCAATGAGCCCAAGTAGTAAAGTACCAAAGACAATCCGGTAGTAGGCAAAAACTTTGAAGTCATGTCTAGATACATATTTGAGCAGCCAGCTTACAACAACTAGAGCAGTTACGAAAGCGGCAATAGTGCCAGCTATTATCGCTGGTGTCCCACCTTCAACACTGGAAATGTCATCGGTCAAAAGCTTGTAGGCACCGGCAAGCAACAGTACGGGAATACCCAGAAAAAACGAAAAAGCTGTAGCCGTAACGCGGTCGACTCCCGAGAGCATACCACCCATAATTGTGGCTCCAGAGCGTGAAACACCTGGTATTAAGGCCAGGACTTGATACAGGCCAATAAGGACTGACTGGCGAAAGGTAATTGTCTCAAATTTTGCTTCTTTCGATGATGCGGGGCTGTGGTGATATTTTTCAATAAGTAATATCACCACACCGCCTACTATTAGAGCAATGGCAACCGTGAGCGGCACAGCGTAAGCCTCGAGTTTGGAATCAAATAGCAGACCAAATACTCCGGCCGGGATGGTAGCCAGCACCCATACTATCCAAAATCGTATCAATGCTTTGTCACCGTTAAATAAGCCTTTGACCAACTGCCATAGCATTCTTCTGTAGAACCAAATAACTGCAGCAATGGCACCGGTCTGGATCACCACCGTAAACATTTTACTAACGTCGTAGTACCCTATAAAGTCTTGAGCTACAATTAAATGCCCCGTGCTTGATATCGGCAAGAATTCAGTCAAACCTTCGATAATACCCAAAAGTACTGCCTGTAATATTTCCATTATATGTAGTGTATCGTGTTATTTTTGCGGGCGACAGTTTATTTGCCAACGATGATCAGGATATCGGCATCAGGTGCGGTTTCGCCGGTAGGTAAGGCTGTTGCGGTGGCGTCAAGCTTTTCGACTATTGCCTTCACTGTTTCATCATAACGTCCAGTTACATCAACAATTTTGACACCAGCGTAATTATTTAAGATGGATTTGTCTTGGCTGTTGAAGGTAATGTCTTTAAAATCTTTTAATTGGGCTTTGACGGCATCGATTCGTGTTTGGTCATTGGCACCATTACGGAAAAATACTTTCGCTGGCGGTGGAGTAAATTTGCCCGATTTGACTAGGCGACGCTCCTTAGGCCGGTACAAGACACTCAACTTAGCCTTATAAAACAGCAGGACTTTATCGCCATTTTTGGCTTCTTCCAGGAACGGCTGGTTGACTTTGGATTCGTCTACCACACCTAAAATTGCAGGGTTATTATCGTTTTGAATTGACAGTTCACTTACCACTTGAGTGATCATATCACCGGGCGCTGTATCAATGTTACGAGAACGAGTAAAAAAGAAAAGGCCGGCTACTATCAAAGTAAACACCAGTATACCGACGGGCAAGCGCAAGCGGCGCCACGGCACACGACGTTGAACGCGAGGCAAACTTGGCCGTAAAGGCTGCACAATGGGGTCTGGATATTGTGCCCTCACATTGCGCCTAGGAACTGTACGCGCGATTGTTTCAATACGATTCGGCGTAAATTTAAGCTCTGGTATTTTAGTCTCAGGCTCCGGGGCGGGCTTTTTTTCTATTTCTTCCCCATAAGACGCAGGCGCCCTTCGAGCGCCGCCATAGCCGTATTTATGTCGATAGTCCGTACTCATAGTACTTATTATAACCTCTCGAACAGGTTTAATTGGAGTTGACGACTTCTTGCAATGTGAACCTTAGCCGGGTTACGTTGGCAGCCGTACCTGCAGTAGCACTGTCAGAACACACTACATAGTAGACAGTGCTGGTTGTATTGGGCGTATCCATGAATGTAACTGTGCTAGATTTGATGGCACCAGTGTTAGTAGTAAAGCCGCCTGGGTTACCGCCTACCTGTGTACCACTGCCACAGGTTGGGACCGAGCCGATACCGCGCTCAATGCGGGCAGAAGCATCCACATCGGTTGCACCTGTAGCAGTAATTTCAAATGACAGTATGCCCATAATTGAAACACCGGAAGCTGCTGAAGGGGTAAAATTAGGATTGGAAGTGTTGTTTTCTGCAGCTTGATCCCAATAGCTCGTGGTGTTGGCATCTACCAAAGCGTCGGCAGTCGTATCTATGAAGCTACGGACATTGATGGTAGCAGTTTGTGAAGAGATACAATTTTTCCACGCACCGCCTTCGTAACACCGGAATTTTCCATCCGCACTGTTGTAGTACATGCCACCGTTACTTCCAGTCGGGTCACCCGCACTGGTTTTGGTATCGAGTACAAACAATGTGGCATTGGTGTCGCTGACACCAACGGTCAATATACCGTTGCGCGAACCTGAAGTAGTGCTGGAGTCTATGGTGAATAAAGCTCCGCCGGTGGAGGCGCGCTGTACCAGGAACGCCGTTGTCGAGTCGACGCTGTTTTGGAAACTGGCCGCTCCGCCGTCCGCAAGGCTGAAGACTGTCGTTGCGTTGTCATTGAAATTAGCGATATTGCCGGTGCTGGTGCTGTTGCTGATAGTCAGCGCGACACCCGAAGCAGCGCCGGTCAGGCTGGTAGCCCCGCTAGTGACGGTGAAAGTCTTGGTGGATGCGACTACCGTGTTTTCGTTCAGGTTGATAGCAGTCGCATTGGTGGTGCCGATTCCCAGCGCCGTAGCAGATGCCGTATCAAGCAAAGGCGACTGCAGCGCGGTAGTTGCAGCTATTGTTCCCCCAGAGCTAATATTGCCAGATACGTCAATCGAGCCGGTCTGGGTTGACGCAGGCGTCAGCTCCACAAGATCGGTAGAATCAAGCCCGTCTAGCATATCGGCGTTAAAGGCATAGGGGCTGGCCGTCATCCGGATACGCGGCGTCATTTCTCCAGCCGCATCGTTATTGAACTGCACTCCCAAATAGATGTTATCGCTGTTAAAATCGACGCTTCCTGGCAGTGCCGTCACTGAGCCTAGGTTATGCTGGAAAATACCATCCGTAACCACCAGGTTGACGGTTTCTGTCCAAGTAGCAGTACCGGCTGTGGCAACTGTGTACAATGCAAAATCAAATTCATAAGTACCATCGGTGACATTAGTGCCATTGGGGTTGGTCACCTTACCTTGGAAGTTGATAGTTTTGTTGATACCTACGGCGGCATCACCACTACCGACCAAAACGATAATTCCGTACACAACCAAAAATAAGCACGCGAGCGTACTCAATACCCAACCATAAGTTTTGGCGGTTAACTTCATCGAATTTTATTTTTAAAGTTTTGGTTTTGGAGAACGTTTTAATTTTGGCTTTCGCTAACCATCATTATAACAGTGGTAGAGAAGGGTGCAACTAGGGCGATACTTCCTGTTTTCCACTCCTGTGGATAAGTTTTCGTTTTTTTATTGCAAGTCTCACAACAATACAGATAAGAACGATGCAAACTACAAAAATTATCAGGGAAACAATTGATCCTAAATAAATAAATTCTACAACAGATTGCTGAAAGTCTTCACGGCCCTCATAGCGCCAATTGGTAACAACTTTGTAGCGGCCCGGCCACAGCAGTTTGGTCGAATATGTTAGATCGACTTTCATTTGCCGGAAACTTTCCGGCAGCACAAAGGCCGAAGCTTGGTTGATAGTTCCGTGGGCTACTCGTTTGCCACGTGGGTTCAAAACTTCGATAATACCGCGTGGTACCAGGTGCGTATTGCCGCCATTTTGGAAGCGCAAATTTACAGATTTAGGCAAGCTGGTTAAACTGCCATTACCGTCAGTCGAATTTAGATCCAAACTCAGCACTTCACCGCCGACTTTCTTTACCAACACCAAAGTTGATGCCGACGGTAATGCCGTCAGGCTGTCTTCGGAATTATCCGGCCGCGCTAGTGAAACCAAGACCGCACCATAGTGGCCACCCGGCGATAATGAATCTTTATTTTCAATCGTTACTTTGACACTTTGTTTTTGTCCAGGCTCCAGTGCAACATTTTCTTTTTCCAGCACCATCCATTGCCTCAGCCCGTAAACTGTAGTTTCTTGCTCGCTGCGGCCCAAAAAAGCCACACCGCCCGATTCATCCAAAGATCCAAAATCCACAGTAGTCAGACGCATATCTGCCGTTTCAGTTGTGGTATTGGAAATATCCACTGTAAAACTGACTTCGGCCTGATCTTTTTCTAATCTGACTTCTTTAATCGCGGGCGATAATACTACACCACTTATCACCGCCTTGGCTGTATTTACCGAAACAAATCCAGTAAATAACAAGCATGCCAGTAGTAAAAACCGCTTAACTTTCATGGTTTACTTTTTTGGCCGGACTCTGCGGCCAAATTTAACCATGCTACGCACAATCACAAATGCTGCCAAACCCATTAGAGATAGAATCAACAGTACTACGCCAAGAATCCGCCAAGGGATGACCCAAAATGTCAGCACCGCTTCCACGGGGATGTCGCGTTCGCCGTCGTCATAAACTATCAGCGCTGTGGCCGTATATTTGCCAAAGCGTAATTTGCCAGTTTGGCTCAAGTCCCATTTGAGCGATTTTTTCGGCGTGCCGTCTTCGTTTTTAGCAATGGCACCATCTATTTCAACTTCTTGATAGGAAGGGAAGCCTTCATTCCATGCGGCTGTAAAATTACGTGATGAATTTGGCAAGATATTTCCCCGCGCATCGTTGACTTCCAATACGGCGATTTGGTCGTCACCACGCGTGATATAAATACTACCAGACGGAATCAGGTGGATATTGCCACTGTTTTTTAGTGTTACCGTAAAGTCAGCCGGCAAAAATTCAAATACCCCTTTGCCCGATTTGAATTCCGCTAGTTCAATGGCCCGCTTGGCGCCGGGTACACGCACTTCTAACAGCACCAGTACGGCAGTACCACCTTCTAAACTGGCGCCCTGGTCGGTGTCGTTAGTTTCATTGGCACGCTGAAATGTTACGGCGTAATAATATCCTAAAGCACCTTCAGCTGGCACTTTCATAGTCATTTTAATGGTGTGCCAGACATTCGGTTCGGCCGTAAAACGATCCTGCGAAAAGCTCACCCAATCAAAGTAGTCATCGCCCGTCTCACGTTCGGCCAGTCGTGGCTGGCCGCTCAAGTCATTGGCACCGAATTTTAATAAGCCAACTTTTAGTTGTTCGACTGCAGTGCCACTGTTTTTGACCCGGAGGTCGGCTGTGACTGTCTCGCCAGGTGTAGTTACCAAATTAATTGGCAGCGGCGAAGTCGTAAGATTCAGAGCGCTGCTCTGGGCGGAAGTTTGGGACGGGCCAAATGGTACCAAAGCCGACATTACTGCCAACACCAAAGCTACTGCTACCCTGCCACGCCTATGCATATCTGATAACCATTATAAGTGAGGCGTTAGCTAATCACCATACCCTGCCCTGCCCCTGTTGATTTTTATTAATTATTATGCTATAATTAGAAGATAGGATTCCTCTATTTTTTAGTCTAAAGAAGGCTAGAACGAGCCGGCGCCGATAATAGTCCAGGTATCAGTATAATCCGCACCAGCTGGAGTAACACCGCCAATAGCTGCTTTACCGCGCAGTGTAATAACATCGCCATTGGCTGTGCCATTGGCACTAGCTACCTGGCGGAATCCAGTATCAAAGCCGCTTCCGTTATTGTTGGCGGCTGTACCTGCATAGGCTGGCACAACTGTCAGTACACCGCCACCGCCTGCATCGGTGCCTTCGACACCAATCACATAGCCTTCGGTGCCAGCTGCTAAAGTAGCGCCAGTACCCGGCGTGGTTGCCGAAATAGTATAAGCCGCGGAAGCTGAAGTCAAACCGGTGTTTGTATCGCGCGCCCAAGCAATCCAGCCTTGAGTGGCGTTAGACGTAATCGTCACCGTACGTGCAGTGGTCTGGACCACGCTACCGACATCGAGGTTTGTAGTAAAGCTGGTGGTGTTGGCATCTAGGACAAAGTTGAAGGTTGGTGGTACGACGGCACTAACGACAACTTGGTCATCACCGACGACTCGGGCACCGATTACCGTATGGTCAATGCGCACATTACTTGAATCCTGGGTTTCAACAGTCACGGAATACTGGCCGGCAGCTGGGTTAGTGAGAGGATCGTTGGTAGCTGTCCGATCAATATCGACACAATAAGTGGTAGAAGCAGAGAGGTTAGTTACGCCAGTAACTGTAAGGGCCTTTGAACCATTGGTGTTGTTGCCGGTTACCGCAAGTGTACCGGGCAATTGGGTCGCGCCACAGCCCACACCACTGGCCGTGAGGCCGGCGGTAGCAACCGTATAGCTATCGGGGAAACTCAGTTTTAGATTAGCTTCGGTACCGGTATTACCGGCAGGAACAGTAAATGTCACCCGTAAAGTCGTGGCCGTGGCGGCTTTCATACGATTAAAACGTACTGATGTTGATGACAGACCAGCCGCATAAATATGTAAGACATTTGTAGATAAAATGGCCACCAATAACAGCAGAGCCACAGCAAACAGCCGGCTACCTTTTAATCTGTTTATTTTTGTTGTCATCTGATATCTTATTGTTTTGCCTTTATGAGGGTATGTTAAGACTTAGCATAAGCATAGTTGTAAAAGCTAGTATTTGTCAAGATTTGCTATAGATATGTAATTTATTAAAAAGCTGCAGCGGCTACAAGGGTATAAATATCAGCGTAATCTGAAGCAGTGGGAGTGGTCGCATCTACTTTAACTTTGAGTAAGAATGAAGCCCGGCCAGCCGTAAGCGGACTGGAGCTGGTGAGTATTTGGCGAAACTGGTTGTCGATTATACCAATATTATCACTTGTTCCATCATAGGGGCTTGGGGCGCTCAATGGCCCACCGCTTGATTGCGAGACTGATGACGATTGTGCACCGACGCCTTCGCTAAGAGCACTCAGGTCGCCACTCACCGAACTGATGGTGTAACTTGCGGTACTGCTGGCGAGCCCATCGTTTTGTGAGACCACGTAGACCAGGGCACCGCTGGCAGCATTGCTGTCAATATCTAGCCACATCTTATCTGAACTGCTTTGGACTGAGCCAGGTAAGACATTCCCAAGATTAAGTTCATATGGCGCGGCTGTCTCTGTGTCGGTGGCAGCCACGTCTATGTCAAATGCAATTGATAGTACTGACGTGGTACCTGAAGCTTCCGGACCATAGCCAGTTTCGGTAAAATTGCCTTGATTGGCTTTGACCTTAAAGTCGTAAATAGTATTTTCGGTCAGGCCAATGATTGTCGTGCCTGTACCACTTCCCCAGCCGGCATAGGTACGATAGTCTTCAAGACCCAAAGCCGAGCCAATCGTGTCATCAGACTGCACGTAGGAGGTTGTAGTAAAGTTGTCGCTGCTAATAGCTACTGCGTAAGTAGTATCACTTGGATTGTTACTGGTACTAAGAACCATCCGCAATCTGTTATACCAATTGCTTGGATTGGTAATAGTTGGCGCCTCAGGTACGTTTGCCAGCTGGGTGCTGAGCAGCCCGGGCCTGAGTCCATAAT
>JALYQI010000067.1 GCA_030855955.1 bacterium
TCTCTTCACCCGCACCAATTGAACCCTAACGTTTTTGAAACAGTATAGTTTATGACTAAGAGCTTCGGGTTATTTTTTTATGATAGAATCAAAATAGTAAACAATGTGGATGTACTATGGAAGATAAAATAACTTGGACTTAGGGGCATTCTCTTTAAGCCTGAATGTTAAGGACATCCAGAAATCTAAAGAATTCTACGAAGCTTTGGGCTTTAGTATTTTCGGCGGAGATCAAACGCAAAAATGGTTGATTATGAGAAATGGCGATCACTTAATCGGTCTATTTCAGGATACGATTGAGAAAAATACCATCACGTTCAATCCCGGATGGGATCAAAACGCCCAAGAATTGGGTTCGTTTACCGATGTAAGAGAAGTGCAAAAAATTCTAAAAGAAAAAGGGATTACACTCAAACAAGTAGTTGATGAGTCTACGAGCGGACCCGGACACCTTACTCTCGAAGATCCAGATGGCAACGCAATATTAATTGATCAATTTGTTTAGTGCCTAGCTAGTAGTTGACACATTACTAAGTAGTTAAATTAGCAGCCATCCTGGTTCTAACAATGGCTACAATATACAGCCAATTTTAGATTTAATCTAGTACCGACTCTGGAAAATTCAGACTTGGTTTGGAGCTGAATTATTATGAAAGCTGTGTTTTATGCCTAGAATTGCTAATTAAGTACACCACTAGACCCGCTGCGCCGAGAGAAAGATGAATTAGGTTATCCAGCAAGCTGTAGTCGTGATGCAAAAAGCCTAGCAAGCCAGGCGAGATAACTCCAGCGATACCCACGAATAAGTACACTGCTCCTAGCAGTCCAACAAAAGTGGAAGCCACTTTTTCGGATTTTTTAAAACCAACCAATGCCATTAACCCTCCACTAAATAGGTGGATCAGATCTTCTTGAATATCAATGTTTAGTAAGCCCAGCAGCGGTTCTTCGCCCAATACGAAACCGAGCGCGGCAATACTTAGTAAAGTCACACCTAGAATTTGGGCGTATTTTTTAGCTATCATAATCTTAGCCTTTCATCATTTAGTTAATTCTTTAACGATGACGCGCGGGATCGACAGTATCGGTTTAAGACGCATAGAGTTAAAAACTGTTGCCCATGGATTAGCCTGCTTGGTTATCAAGTCATGCAGAATCGTGCCGGCGACCATACTAGTGCTAAGTCCCCACTTTTTAAACCCAGTTGCCACGTACATGTGGGAAGACCACGGGTACAACTTGCCAACCAAGGGAATATCATCATAGGCCAAGTAATCCATGCCTTTCCAGCGGTAGGAAATTGACTTAGCCCCAAAGTGTTTTTCGGCGTAGTCTGCTAGTTGCTGGTGCCGCCTGGTGGGATTGCCTAAACCCGGGATGTGGTTTTGGCCACCAATTAAAAGAAGCTTCTCGGCTCCTAATTCTACTGGCAAAATCGAGTAGTGGTCTTTGTCTGGAGAAATATACATACCGGTTAGACTTTTTTCTAAGGGCGCCGCCACGATGTATGAAGTGTGAGGGTACTCCAAGGCAGCGTAGGCGCCACGGGCGATAAGTGGGAAGGCCGGTATTTTCGAGGCGATGATGATGTCTTTGGCAATTACTTCGGCGTGTTTTGTGCGGACTTTGCCGGGCGTGCCATCTCTCATACCTACCACGTTGCTGTGCTCGAAGACATAGCTGCCTTGCCCATTCACGGATGCTGCCAGCCCCTGCAGATATTTTTGAACGTGGAATTTAGCTTGATTAGCGAACTTTACTGCGCCCTCAACTTTAAACGGCAAGTTTAGCTGGGTCTCAAAACTGGCTGGCAGTCCCAGGTCGGCGGCTAACGCCGCCTCTTTTTTGAACTTGGCAAGCTGCTTGGGATCGGCGGTAAACACGAAGTTATCATCACGCTGCCAATCGCAATTTATCTTTTCTTTATGAATAAGCCGCTCGATGCTTTCCAAGGCCGATTGGTTAGCCTCACCATATATTCGCGCCGTCTTTTTGCCGTGGTGTTTGCTCAAATCTGTATAAGTAAGGCCGTGTTGGGAAGTAACTTTACCAGTTGTCTTACTGGATGTGCCACTGCCAATAGTATTTTTCTCAAGAACGGCTACTTTATGTCCCGATTGCTTCAGCAAATAAGCAGCCGTAAGTCCGGTGATACCACCTCCCACAATTACCACATCGACACTTAAATTTTCTTGTAGTTGCTCGTAACTGGGGCCAGAAACACTATTTCCCCAGTAGGATAGCTCATCATTGGGCAGTTTTAACATAGCGTAAGTCTATCATTAACTAGAGCAACAGTTAGCGAAATACTTCACACTACAAATATCCAATCCAGGGCTCCGGTAGTTGAGTGCTTGAGTCTTATTGTGCCGGTGTCGCCAATTAATGTTCTCTTTTTCTAGTTGCGCTATTTAATTGGTTCTTAGATGTATTTGGATGCATTTTTAAGTGGTGGACCCAGATGACAACGCTATTTAAATTGATCAATTTGTTTAGCTTTTACCACGCTACAAAGTGTTTTAATTAAGCAGTCATCCTGATTATAACAATGGCTATGATATTCAGCCACTATGATAATTAACACTGGCTTAAAAAGAGGGTTCTGCTTATGTAATATAGCTACGTAGTAAGGTTATGCTTTCGTTAACATTGCTGCACCAAATTGTCGTTAAAATTTTATTATACTTGGTAGGATAGAGGTATGAGGAAAATTGTTGTTTTATCTTTTATTAGTCTTGATGGTGTAATGCAAGCTCCGGGTGGGCCGGAAGAAGATACTTCCGGTGATTTTAAATATGGTGGTTGGACTGTGCCCTATTGGGATGATTTTTCAGGCGAGGAAATGGGTAAACAGATGGGTGTGCCCTTCGACTTGCTGCTTGGCAGAAAGACTTACGATATTTTCGCGGGTTATTGGCCAAAACAAGATCCGACCGGCCCAGTTGCTGACCCGTTTAATAAAGCGACAAAATACGTTGTTTCCGGTTCGTCGCCAAAACTATCCTGGGAAAATTCCGTACTTATTGAAGGAGATGTAGTTGCAAAGCTAGAAGAGCTCAAAGAACAAGACGGACCAATGTTGCAAGTCCACGGCAGTGGCAACATGACCCAGACTTTGCTTAAGAACGATCTAGTTGACGAACTATGGCTAAAAATATTTCCTATAGTGCTTGGCAAAGGAAAACGCCTATTTGCAGAAGGAACAATGCCAGCGGCATTCGAGCTTATGGAATCTAAAACTTCACCATTTGGCGTCATCTTTTCCAATTATAAAAGATCGGGCGAGGTTAAGACCGGTTCATTTAATTAATGCAGTAAGCGCTATAGTAAATAATGCTGCACCATAGAAATTTAAGAAAATCACCCTATTTAAGCGCCGATCAAATCGACGCTTTCTTATTTCAACCTAAACAAGACTCAACTGTAAAATTAATTTGTCTGACCGGAGCGTGTTAAACGCAATATTATATAACCAAGTAATGCACTAATTGCAGAAGCTATAAATATGCCTATTTTTGCAGTATTGATGAAAGCCTGACTGTCTACGAAAGCAAGTTCAGTAATGAAAATTGATACCGTAAAGCCGATACCAGCTATAAACCCAATGCCAGTGATGTGTTTCCACGCTACATCATTTGGCAGTTTTGCCACATTTAGCTTAACAAGTAGCCAAGAAGCCAGTGTAATACCGATGACTTTACCACCTACTAGTCCGAATATAACACCCCACAGAATAGATTGATTGGTTGTTAAAGCGTTAGCACTTATAGTAAAGCCAGCATTTGCAAAAGCGAAAATAGGAAGAACAAAGAATGTCGTTATCGGCAGGAATAATTTTTCTACCCTTTCTGAAACTCCTACCCTATTGTTAGACTTCGCAACGGGTGCTAGGAAACCCATTACAGCACCCACTATACTTGCGTGTATGCCAGATAGGTGTGTCGTGACCCACAACAGAATACCGAGTAAGCTAACTATTAAAATCCGATAAGTGAGCTGCTTTCTGAATAAGAAGATGCCGATCGCCAAAAGGAATGAAGCAGCAAGATACCAGTAATTTATTATTTCCGCATAAAACAAAGCAATGACAAAAATAGCTCCTATATCATCGGCTATAGCTAGAGTAAGTAAGAATATCTTTAGTGATACAGGCACTCGGTTGCTCAATAACGAGAGTACGGCTACGGCAAATGCTATGTCCGTTGCAATGGGTATGCCCCAACCCTGTATAGCTCCTGTATTAAAGTTAAAGAGCAAGTAAATAAATGCGGGTATTATCATACCGCCAAGAGCAGCACCTATCGGTAGAACAGCAGTTTTAATGTCTTTTAGTTCACCCTCAACTAGCTCCCTCTTTATTTCCAGTCCCACAACTAAGAAGAAAAAAGCCATAAGGCCTTCATTAAGCCAGTGCCTTAAATCAAGCGATAAACTCCAACTACCCAGCCCGACAGAAAGTGGCAAATGCCAGAAGTGAGCAAACTCCTCACGGAGCGGCGAGTTTACTACAATTAACGAAAGTAAGGCAGCGACTAGGATTAACTTCCCGCCGATTGACTCATCTTTCAAAAAGGTATCCAAAATTGTTGCCACACGTTTTGGGTGAAGTCGGAGTGCCATGTTTTTTACTTTTTCTTTCACAGAAGTCCTTGCATTAAAAAATAAGCGCCGACCAGACTTCCCAGCTCACCTTACATTAATCTTAATTGAAAAAAGCGTTGAATGCTACGACAACAATATATAATTAATAAAATATTATAATGCTCTACTTGAGTAAAATCCTCTTGTAAAGTAGAATTAGATTTGCTAAAACATACTGCGCGGCTCTTTAGCTCAGTTGGTAGAGCAGAGGCCTGAAGAGCCTTGTGTCCCCAGTTCGAGTCTGGGAGGAGCCACCATCAAAAAGCCCATCACCATATGGGCTTTTTGATGGTGATTATATTTCCGAGCTCGAACTGGAACTTATGCGTAGCAAAAGCCAGTTCGGCAAAACGAGTGAAGTAAAAAGTGTTTACATTTTTTTGAAAGCGAGTGGAGAAACCTAGCGATGTATTAAGAGGAATAAATAATTAAGCTGAACTCTCTAGTCGGCCTGCTAAATTATTAAAATCATTCATTTGGTGATTTAAGCTGTCAATTTGTTTGCGGGCTTGGTCTTGTATCGTAAATATTGATTTTTCGAGCTCCTTAATTTCATCACCTAATTTTCGACTTAGTAAAATCGCCTGTGCTCTTGCACTATCATTCTCTGAACTTGTTATACCTGCTTGCATGACATTTTGTTCGGTCTTCAGTTGATCTATACGTTTTTCCATATCGCGTTTCTGTTGATTGGCATCAGCCTGCACTTTATCCATCGACATCTTAAAGTCATTGGTAGCACGGCGAATATTAGTAGCAGCGGTTTGCAAATGAACGTTAGCCATTTTAAATCCTTATTTAACCTTTTTATCTTAACTTACCCCTGTTATTATGACTGTAAAGAAATTTACACTTATTTACTTATATGTAGTTCATAAATTAAGTTCTACCGGCAAAAAAATCTTATTTGTTGTGGCTACATATTGAAGATTCATTACAATATATAAATAGGTGCGAAATTATTGGCATTTCTCTATACCAAAACGGCAATAGGAAATTTTAAAATTCTTGTTTAACACTTTAAAAAAAGCATAATCTATGCTATTATCGCTCGAGTTTGGTGATAATTTTTGGGTGATTAGCTCAGTTGGCTAGAGCATCTCGTTTACACCGAGAGGGTCGGGGGTTCGAGTCCCTCATCACCCACCATTTTCACTTGATTATTAACTAAAAGGAAACTAAATGCGCGGGTGGCGGAATTGGTAGACGCGCTACCTTGAGGTGGTAGTGAGGCAACTCGTGGAGGTTCAAGTCCTCTCTCGCGCACCAGATAAAATATCTAAGCGAAAGCTTAGATATTTTTTATGAGGACATAAATAATTAAAACTGCTATAGTGCTTATGATTAGTTATGGCCAAAAAACGAAAACTTCATTCCAAAGTTCGTGCATATGCACAGATCATCAACCCGATTCATCATTTGGAGCGGACTATTGAGATATTAGATAAAGAAAATGACCGGCTGCAGCAACGTGTATTTTTGTTAGGTGTTTTTAGTGTGGTGCTAGCAATTACAGGAGTATTACTAGCGCTATTCTATAATAACTAAGTTCTAGGTAAGTGATCATACAAATGTGCCATGGAGTATTCACTTCGAAGTAGCGGCTTGATATCTTCGGTCGTCACACCGACTTTTACACCTGGGTTTAGGGTGCCATGTGGATCAAAGACGGCTTTAACCTTACTAAATAATTCTACCATTTCAGCGCCATACTGTTGCACCAAATAGGGTCCACGTAAACGCCCATCACCATGCTCGGCACTTATCGAGCCGCCTAAATCGATGACTAATTTATGATACTCCTCTAGAAGCCGGAAAATCTTTTGGCGGTCTCCAAGCTGTGATAAATCCAGCATCGGTTGCATGTGCAAATTACCGCTACCGGCATGGCCCCAGAGCGCTACGCTCAGATGCAAGCGTTCAAATAAAGTATAAATACTAGATATATATTCCTCGAGTTTTTCGACTGGTACGACACCGTCTTCAATGATCGGTAATGCTTTGGTATTACCTTCTTGAAATGCCACAACACTAGCTGCGGCATGTCGGATTTTCCAAAGATGTTCTTTTTGCTCTATGCCTTCCTCAACCTGGCAGGTTCCACTATAGCGTTCGACAATTTTGCGAGATTTTTTGGCCATGCGTTTTTGGACCCGTGCATTGACATCGTCAAACTCAACTAGCAAAATTACTTTGGGATAAGGTTTTTCTATCAATCCTTTGAGCTGATTTGGATTGGTGTGATCAATAAAACTAATTAGGTTTTCGTCTACCATTTCAAGCGCCGACGGGGTAGCAGATAATTCTTTCAACTCTATTACTGCTTTGCACGCATCTTCCAGTGAATCGAATTTGGCCAGTATAAGCGTAGTGTGGGGGTTAAAATTCTCAGTTTCTACGATCGATTCGGTCACAATTCCTAATGTACCCTGGGAGCCTACTAATAATGGCGTTAGATCAAATGAGCCGTCCTTGCGCTTCACCTCATCCAGACAGTAACCGGCTGAATTTTTTGATACGTTTAGTTTTGATTCATCGATAAGTGCTTTGTTTTCTTCTAGTAGAGCATCTAACGATCGGTAAGCTTCGCCCTCCATAGTATTGAGTCCCATTTTTTTACTCAGTTCACGCTTACTAATGCGACGGGTTTCAATAACTTCTCCATTAGCTAGAACTACCCGCAGACTGCGTACGAATTGCCTGGTGGCACCGTATTTTACGCTTTTCTCGCCAGCAGCGTTATTACCTATAGCTCCACCAATGGTACTGTATTCAATAGATGCCGGATAGGGAGGTAAAAAACGCCCATGAGTATGCAATGTCTGCTGCAGCTTGCCGTAATTTAAACCAGGCTGTACTGCAACGCTGCCACTCTTGGGATCGAGTTCCAATACTTTGTTCATATGAGCGGGAAATACCAATATCACACCGCTTCCAAGCGCTGCCCCGGTCTGATCCGTACCCGAACCACGAGCGGTAATTGGTATGACACGGCCGCGTTCGGCCAGCTGCCAAGTAAAACGAGTGGTTTTACGCACATCATTTTCATTACGCGGATATACCACTATGGCTGGAGTTAGCGTAAAAATACTAGTATCTGTTGAAAAATAGCGTCGGGCATCTGGGGAAGTAATGACCTCACCTACAAGATGTTCCTGCAAATAATGCGCAACCTTGCTCATTGATTTTTATGTCACCCTCAACATTACTTTCGTTACTATCTGCCATGATAGCATAAACATTACCGTAATAGCACTCTTTTTTATAGATATGCCAGCCTTGTCTCAAAGTCATTTATACCGTACAATTACCCCTGTTCGCGGATGTGGCGGAATTGGTAGACGCGCTAGCTTCAGGAGCTAGTGAGCATTACGCTCGTGGAGGTTCAAGTCCTCTTATCCGCACCAGAGTTATTTTTTGTTTGCTGCGGCACGGGTGGTGCGGATCATCCACTCTTCGACATTATTAAACCGGTCAATAGGAATATTGAGACTATCTTTATTTAGGTTATAAACGGGGCCGTGTGTAATATACACAAAACGCGGACGATATAACCCGATCGCTGGCGCGTCTTCGCGCCAAGACTGTAGAAATGGTAAATACTTGGCAGCTCTAAGCGCCGGATCGACACGGGTCCTACCTGCGACCAACGCACTGTCGGAAGTTTTTGATGAATAATCAGAGAAATTTAAACGTCGCTGTGACCTCGCATCAGCTTGGCTGCTGTGCCAGTAAGCAAACTGGTCGGCATCGGTTCCCATCACAATTCCATATACCAGTGCATCGTAGTTACGCTCGTCAATAACGGATTGTAATTCGCGCTGGGCTATCGAATTTATCTGTAAGTCGACTCCTACTTGGCGCCAGTGTTTTTGCAATTGACTAGCAACCGTAGCATATTCGGCACTCGATAAAGTGTAAAGATTTAGCGTTAATCTTTTCCCGGCTTTTTCTCTTAATCCGCCAGCTCCTACTTTCCAGCCCGCACCGTCTAACAGCTCATTTGCTCGCATAACATTACTCGAATATTGGACTATTTTAGGGTTATAGCCCACATGCTCTTTAAGAAATGGCCCATCTATTGGGGTTGATTTAAAATCTAGTTTTTGAACAAGATCTTTTTTATCGGTTGCCATTGACAGCGCCTGGCGTACTTTAACATCTTTGAGTATTTCTTGCGTTGTGCGTAAAAATACCATAACCCCTCCAGTCAAGGGAATGCTTATTTCTTCAGTTTGATCACTGACTACAGGCATTGACAATGCACCGGCTACAGCATTTAATTCACCAGTGTTAAAACTTTCCGTTAACGTTTTTTCTTCTAAAAATGCTCGCACGATAAATTCACTTAGCTTAGGCCTGCCTCGATGGTAATCACCGTAAGCCGATAAAGCAATTCGCTGTTCGCGATTTTCAGCTGTATCACCGTAAACTTCTACATCATTCCATCGGAATGGTCCCGTACCGATAGGTTCAACTGTGTTAAATAACGAACCACGTAGTCCCGCAGGTGTTGTCGTACCTAATAAGTGCGATGGGAGTATACCCGAAACCAATGAATGCGGGAAAGATGCCAATATATTAGGCAGTAAAAATGTTACCGTTTTATCATCCGGAGCTTCAACTTTAATACCTTGCCAACTAGAAAAATATGGCGAACGTGTATCTGGGTTTTGGATAGCTCTATAAGTATAAACGACGTCTTGAGAGGTAAACTCTTTGCCATCATGCCAGAGCACATCTTCGCGTAATTTTAACGTATATAGTTTACCTGTCTTATCCACGGACCATTCCTTAGCCAGATCACCTACAAGCTCGTTACTTTTATCATAAGTAAGTAACCCAGAAAATATGAGGCGTGAAACCGTTGTGTCTACGTCATTAGACGCAAAAATAGGATTGGCATTCGTATAGGAGCCCAATACTGCCTCACTAAAAATACCTCCTGGGGCAGGAACTTCTTGCAAGAAATAATCACCTAGAGCCCGGGTTTGGACAACAACCGCACCTATAAGTGCAACCAGTAACAATAACCAGCTAAGTATAAAGCGACGAATCTCATATAAACGACCTATCCGTCGGAAAAAGTGCTTGTCTAAATTTTCTTCGGTTTGCGAGCCAATTCCTTCGATCTGTTGCTGCCGACGCCTGACCCGACGGCGCCAACGAAGTTTGGTAGATCTATCTATCATAGCTTATTATACGGCCCGTCTTTTATACTTTTTATAGCTGAAATATATTAGCCAATAATGACAACGAGAAGATTACGACTATAAAGATAGTTATATTGTGCAAAGATTTTTCAGAACCACGTCGTACCGTGTTGACTTCACCTCCGCCACCTAGTCCCGCACCCAAAGAAGCTCCTCTTGTTTGAATCAAGATTAATATTGTCAGCAATATCGCCGAGCCAAGTGTAATGTAATTAGCTGCAGTCATACGTCCTCAATTATTGTTGTTACAAGATAATTTACTAATCCTATTATAACACCTGCCAGCATAGCTGCACCAAAACTTGTAACTTGTAGGGGTTCATACAGCTCGCTGGCCAAACTTACCATAAGCCCATTGATGACAATCATGAATAGCCCTAGGCTGAATAAAATGGCAGGCAAGCTCAGTAAAACTACCAATGGCTTAAGCAATGAGTTTATAATTGCCAGAACCAATCCAGCAATTATAACAATCCGAAGTTCCCCATTAAAGTCTATGCTTCCGTTCAAGAAACCAGCCGCAATCCATAATCCTAAGCTGCAAACAAACCAACGAATTACAAAACGACTCAAAGGGTGCTTTAAC
>JALYQI010000007.1 GCA_030855955.1 bacterium
CGCTCTAATCCTAAAAGTAAGAGCCCCGCGTTGCACCGCGTGACGAATAACCTCAAAAATAGGAACTACGACAAAAGCTCGCCTTTTAAACGTGGTGTCTGTATTAAAGTTACTACCAAAACCCCTAAGAAGCCGAACTCAGCCCTGCGCAAAGTTGCCCGAGTTAGATTGAACAACGGCTATGAAGTCTGGGCCTACATTGGCGGCGAAGGCCACAATCTGCAAGAACACGCCGTAGTTATGATCCGCGGTGGCCGTGTGCCTGATCTTCCGGGTGTGCGCTATCATATCGTACGTGGCGCTCTTGACCTGCAGGGTGTATCCAACCGCAAGCGCGGCCGTAGCAAGTACGGCACCAAAAAGGAAAGTAAATAATCATGCCGCGTAAAGTTACCAAAGCTCTCGTACGAGAAGCCGTACCAGACCGAATTTATAACAATCAGCAGGTAACCCGCGTTATCAACCGCATTATGCGTGACGGCAAGAAGCAAACTGCCGAACGCTTGGTTTATAACGGCATCGAAAAGGCCGCTAAGAAAGTTAAATCGGATAGTCCTTTAGAAGTCTTTGAAAAAGCCATGGGCAACATCCGCCCTCATATGGAAACTCGTTCCCGACGCGTCGGTGGCGCCAACTACCAGATTCCGTTTGAAGTTAAGGGTCAGCGACAAAACCACCTGACAACTATGTGGTTTGTCCAAGCTGCCCGTTCCCGTAAAGGCATGAGCATGGAAGACCGCTTGGCACTGGAAATCGTCGATGCCTTTAATAACACCGGCACTGCTGTTAAAAAGCGTGAAGACGTACATAAAATGGCTGAATCTAACCGGGCCTTTGCCCACTTCGCGAGATAATATGTGGTGCGAAAGAGCTCAAAAAGATTGTACATATTTGAGTGTATTGGATTTTTGCGTTGAATCGTCCGCTGTGCACAGAGGTGTTGGGGAATATGAAGAATATTACGGCGAGATGGAGGATGTAGCTTCAGCGGCAATAAACGAGACTGAGCAACGGTGTACCGAAGACTATTGTAATGCTGTAGGTTGGACAATTAGAAACACCGTACTATTGCGTGCAAATCAAAATTTTCATGAAAATAATCGAACTTTAGATCAAGGATAATAAATGGCAGATAAGAAGACCGAAATGAAGAACATCCGTAACCTAGGGATTATTGCTCATATTGACGCGGGTAAAACGACCACTACCGAAGGTATTTTGTACCGTACGGGTCTTAATCATAAGATTGGTGCTGTTCATGAAGGTGAGACTACCACTGACTGGATGGCCCAAGAACGCGAACGTGGCATTACGATTGTGGCTGCATCTGTCACATGTTTTTGGAAGGGAAATCAGATCAATATTATTGATACGCCTGGTCACATTGACTTTACCGTTGAAGTGGAGCGTTCTTTGCGCGTACTAGACGGTGCTTGTGTAGTCTTTGACGGCAAGATGGGTGTTGAATCCCAAAGTGAAACTGTCTGGCGCCAGGCCGACAAATACGGCGTACCCCGGATTTGTTTTATCAACAAGATCAACCAAACCGGTGGAGATTTTTATAAATCACTCGAGTCTATTCATAACCGTTTGAGTAAACGCGCCTTCCCAGTGCATTTGCCAATCGGTTTTGAGCAAGCTATCAACGGCGTCATCGACCTCGTTGAAATGAAGGCTTATACTTACACGGAATTCCACGACAAAGAACTCGTAGAAGCCGAAATACCTGCCGACATGATGGAACAAGTTAAGCGCTACCGCAGCCTGCTGATCGAAAACGCCGTCGCAGAAGACGAAGCTATGCTCGAAAAATACTTTGAAGTCGGTGAAGAAGGCTTATCGGTAGACGAAATCAAGCAAGCGATCCGCACAGCTGTTTTAACAGGTAAATTCTTTGCCGTTACGGGTGGTGATGGCCGCGGTGTGATTGTTGAGAAAGTCCTCGATATGGTTAACGATTATTTGCCCAGCCCACTTGATACTAGCTCTACATGGGGTACACACCCAAAAACTGGCGATGAAATCGAGCGCAAACCATCGGAATCTGAGCCTTTTGCCAGCTTGGCCTTTAAGATTACGACAGATCCGTTTGTTGGTAAGCTAGCATATTTCCGTGTCTATTCCGGCAAAATTGTCGCAGGTTCTTATGTGCTAAATAGCTCAACTGGAGAAAAAGAACGTATCGGTCGTATTGTGCGCTTACAAGCCGACAAACGCACTGATGTCACGGAAGTTGGTGCTGGTGATATTGCTGCTATAGTTGGACTTAAGGGCACTACAACAGGACACACTTTGTGCGACCCAACTAATCCAATCGTACTAGAAAGCATTACCTTCCCAGAACCGCCTGTTTCAATTGCTATCGAACCCAAAACCAAATCCGACCAAGAGAAAATGTCTATAGCCATGCAACGCCTGGCAGAAGAAGATCCTACCTTCCGTATCCGTGTAGACGACGATACTGGCCAGACAATTATTATGGGTATGGGTGAACTGCATTTGGAAATTATCGTTGATCGTATGAAACGCGAATTTGCCGTCGAAGCCAATATTGGCGCTCCACAAGTCGCCTACCGCGAAACCGTTCGTAAAGATGGCGTAGAAGCCCAGGGTAAATTCATCCGTCAATCAGGTGGCCGTGGTCAGTACGGTGACGCGTGGTTGCGCCTAAGTCAAAACGAACAAGGAAAAGGTTTTGAATTCATCAACTCCATCAAGGGAGGTGTGATCCCAAGCGAATATATCAAACCTGTCGAGGAAGGTATCAAAGAAGCTATGACTACAGGTGTGGTCGCCGGCTATCCAGTAGTTGATATTAAAGTCGAACTTTATGATGGCAGTTACCACGATGTTGACTCATCAGAAATGGCCTTTAAAATTGCCGGCTCTATGGGCTTCCAGGAAGCCATGAAGAAGGCTTCACCCGTACTGCTTGAACCCGTCATGAAAGTGGTTGTTGTGACTCCCGAAGAATTCATGGGTGACGTCATTGGCGATCTTAACAGCAAACGTGCCCGCATCGAATCAATGGAAGATTTGCAGGCGGGTATCAAAGAAATTACTGCTTTCGTACCATTAGGTGAAATGTTTGGTTACACCACTGCGCTCAGAAGTTCTACTAAAGGCCGCGCCAGCTCAAGCATGGAACTGGATCACTACGCTGATGTTCCGAGCCACGTCGCCGAAGCCATCGCCAGCAAACGTAGCTAATATCTTTAGCAACCCTTTACAAACCCCTTAGGAATTTGGTATATTTAATTGGTAACTCGCGTGAGGGGATTGTTTGCTTTGTGCAATCGATATGGACCGCGAAACATTTAATTTATTAATAAGGAGTCATTTTAAATGGCAGCACAATTCGACAGAAGCAAGCCTCACGTCAACGTAGGTACAATGGGTCACGTCGACCATGGTAAAACAACTTTAACGGCAGCTATTACATCAGTACTTGCTAAGAAACTGCCGACTGACGTTAATAAGCCTGTTGCTTACGACCAGATTGACAACGCTCCAGAAGAAAAGGCCCGTGGTATAACCATCGCGACCTCTCACCAGGAATACGAATCAGAAAAACGCCACTACGCGCATGTTGATATGCCTGGTCACGCCGACTATGTAAAGAACATGATCACCGGTGCTGCCCAGATCGACGGTGCTATTTTGGTTGTTGGTGCCAATGACGGCCCATTACCACAGACCCGCGAACACGTACTGCTTGCCAAGCAAGTTGGTGTGCCTAAAATTCTTGTATTCATGAACAAGATGGACCTCGCAGATCCAGAACTAATCGAACTTGTAGAAATGGATATCCGCGAACTACTCGCAAAAAACGGTTTTGACGAAGATGCCCCAATTATCAAGGGATCTGCAACCAAAGCTCTTGCAGGTGACGCAGCTAATGAAGATGCCATTATGGAACTTGTTAAGGCTATGGATGACTTTATTCCAGAACCTGTACGCGAACTAGACAAGCCATTCCTAATGCCTATTGAAGACGTTTTTTCAATAAAAGGCCGAGGTACAGTAGCTACCGGTAGAGTTGAACAAGGTATCGTGAATGTTAACGATGAAATAGAAATCGTCGGTGTCCGTGCTACACAAAAATCAGTAGTTACCGGTGTCGAAATGTTCAAGAAAAACCTTGATCGTGGACAAGCTGGCGACAATGTCGGAATTCTACTTAGGGGTATCGAGCGTGAACAAATCGAGCGTGGCCAAGTTTTGGCCAAACCCGGAAGTGTCACCCCGCATACCGAATTTGATGCAGAAGTTTATATCCTGACCAAAGAAGAAGGTGGCCGTCACACGCCATTTTTCAAGGGCTACAAACCTCAGTTTTACTTCCGTACAACGGACGTAACTGGTGAGGTTGAATTACCAGCCGACAAAGAAATGGTTATGCCTGGTGATACAATCACTTTTAAGGTAAAACTACTTGCCCCTATTGCTATGGAGCAGGGGTTGCGCTTCGCTATCCGCGAAGGCGGCCGCACCGTTGGTGCCGGTGTTGTTACTAAGATCAACAAATAATCTTTAGCACAACCTAAGTTTTAAGAACCCCGGGATCCGGGGTTCTTTTATTAAGTAGAAAATATTATAATATATGCTCACATGCAGGAATTTGTACAGGGTCCCGAACATGAAACAGAAGTACCATCGAGTACTTCTGAATTTATTGAAACTGTTTATAACCTTATACCCGAACTCGAAGTCTTAGTATTAGTTTCGCGAGAATACGTATCTATGGTAACCGCTGCCGTCGAATATGATAACCAGGAAGCGGGAAGGGAAATTATGAAGTTGGACAATAAAGCTTCAAAAAATCAACAGGCTGGCTCTAGAGCTTTAAGTATATTAATAGCTCTAATAGAAGACAGGGAGGAATTACATGAAATCGTCTACGAAGCTAATCTCAAAGCTGTAAACCAGGCTTCATTAACTATGCGTATGCCCGCGCGACTGAATGACGAAATAAAGTTAGTCATAAAAAGTGGCTTGGCGAGATCTTTAGAACTTTGGGAATCACAAACAAATTCTATAAGGGAATTAAGATCGAGGTACGAAAATTATGATATAGAAACACAAAATGAAATAAAGAAGCGAATACTAATGCCGCAGGACGCTATGACTGATGAGGAAATCTTCGTACAGAATACTTTAATAGCTGGGTTATGCTGTCCGATAAAATTGGGCGAAGTACTTGAACATACACCTGTCGGACAAATTATCGAGGAACTTAAGTCCGACCAACTTGATCCATTAATTTATAAAAACCTAGCTTCCCATGAGATATTTCTAAAGGCCACACCGTCTTTAGAAGCTTTGACTAGGTACGTAATAAAAGTTTTTGGAGTAGATTTTGACGGTAATGCAGAGACACAGGCTATAGACAGGATAAGTAGAACACTTAAAGAAACTCCTGGTGCTGTACAAAGTGACCTTATGAAAACAAAAGAGAAAATTATAAAAGAACTGACCGCCAATTTCTGGGAAGTCAGACTTAAATATGGGATACCCAATAAAATTACCAGTGTGGGGCACGCTATTGAAATGTATATAGCCGCCAAAGAAAACTCATTTCTAGAAGCGCACAGATTTGTAACGCCACTCACCGTTTTACAAGAGATAACAAAGAAAAAACGAGCAAATACGATAAAAATTGAAGAAATAGACAGTGGTGCAGTGGAAGTAAAAGTCGAAATCAACCGTAAGGTTTACGCACCAAAAAAATTAAGCTCAAGACTGGAATTTGATTCAGGCGGTGAGATGCAAGAAAATTCGACCACTAACATGATTCAAGATTATGCTGATGCTCATATGGAAGGACCATCGCTAAAAACTAATTTGGAAAACGCATTAAAATACTTAGAAACTCTGGATTTATCACTTGGAACAAATGTAGGGGCGAAAAAATTACACTTCACCGCAACCATTGATGGAAATACATGCCCTGTTTATGAACTAAAACCACAGCTAGGCATTGAAAAACAATCTAGGACTATGAGATTTACAAGAATATTATTTGCCCTTGATAAACAAAATAACATCGCACTGATTACTGTTTTACGAAGAGATGATAAACAAAAATACTTAAGAAACTTGGGTGTAGGAACCGCACGAAAAAAATAAGTTAAGTGGTTTGAGCTTCGCTATCCGCGAAGGCGGCCGCACCGTTGGTGCCGGTGTTGTCACTAAGATCAACAAATAAACATTTTTTAAAGATTAGAAAAAGAGCCCCATGAGTATGAGGCTCTTTACTTTTGTTCTAATCTGTAGTTTATTGTTATTAAAAGGAACTGTAATAATGGAATTACAATCAAATTTATTGTGGGATGAACTTTACGCAATTTCTGAGGAAAGTGAGGAAAGAAATAGGATTAATTCAGGTCTTACCGACACTGTTTTAGAACGACTTCGGTCTCGGGGTATTATTATCACTGCAGTAATATGTGATATGGGTCCAGAGGGTGATACATTTACGTTTGAATACGACGCTGCTCCTAACTCCCCTGCATATCGCTTATGGGGCTTAAAAATACCGGCCTTACGTTAACAGACACTGACAAAGTAGAGTTAACAAATAGATTCTTTAGAGATGCTAAAAGTGATGCAGATGAAAATCATTTTTTTGCCCAGTGGCCTGAATTATTTAAAATTTAAATTTACATATTATCTAAAATTATTGTAAAATAAGGTTACAAATTAATCGTGTCGAGAACTATCCGGTCACTCATCACTCCGCGGTAGGTTACGATACAAGGAGATACAATGGCAGAAGCCAAAAAACCCGCAGCTAAAACAGCTGTAGCACCGACAGGCAAACAACGGATTCGCATTCGCCTGAAAGCTTATGACCATAAGGTTATTGACCAATCAGCCAAGCAGATTGTGGACACTGCGCTTCGTACAGGTGCAACCATTGCCGGCCCGATCCCTCTGCCTACTCGAAAAAGCACCTTTACAGTAGTCAAAAGCCCGCATGTCTATAAGAAAGGCCGTGAACAGTTTGAGATGCGTGTCCATAAGCGCCTGATCGATGTCTTTGAACCAACCCCCAAGACTATCGACAGCCTGATGAACTTGAGCCTGCCAGCAGGCTGTGACGCCGAAATCAAAATGTAGGATTATAATTTGGAACAATCTCCATCGAATCCGACAGATTCAAAGATCAGGCTTGAAGAAGAAGATTGGGCAATTCGATTTGGTGCTTTACAGTTAGCGCTAGAACAAAATATCGAAGATTGGTATTCCCAAGACGGGAAGTATTTTTATCGGGCAATCGCTAAGTTTATTCCATACGAAGGAATGCCATCATACGACTTTAAGCATGATGTTCCTACCACGATCCCTGATCCCGAATTTATTAGTGACATGCATGAAGCTAATAATCCTTCAGAATGGATAATAGCTAGATCACTTGCATCAGAAATTGATGCTATTCGTGCCCATCCTGTTCTCAGAAGCCGAAGCCCTACGCCTTCGAAACTAATGGCACTGTCAAAAACTACTTCATTTGTAATAGACGAAAGAAAAAGAAGTGTTCGTGTGGTAGAGGCAGAGGGAGACATGACTGTCCTGGCCGTTCGCGAAGTACCTGACTTCCAGGATGTAGCTGACTTATGTGTTGCTTTGGATGATTTGCACCACTTTGTTAATAAGTCTATTAGTTGTTAACAAAGTGAAATTAAGAACAGAATTTGGGGTAAGTTTTTCGGTAAAATACGCTAGGGAAATGGGAGTTGATCCTAGGGATTGCTTGACTGCTGCATTGGAAGTACTTGGAATAAAGCGCCTACGGCTGATGAGTTATTGGGATGAACACGAAAAAACTCAAGGAAAATACGATTTTAAAGAGCTTGATTGGCAAATAAAATTAGCCGAAAAACATGGTGCTTCAGTAAGTTTGTGCTTGGGTTTACGCCAGCCGCGATGGCCGGAGAGTCACTGGCCGCAGTGGGCACTAGGTCAGCCGGATGAATTATGGCAGCCGGCTTTGTTGAAATTTATTGCCGCTGTATTAAATCGCTACAAGTTATTTAAATGTATTGAAAGTTACCAATTAGAAAACGAAGCGCTACTTAGATCATTTGGAACAAACGGCAATTATGACCGTAACAGGCTTAAACGAGAATTTGCTCTTGTTAAACAGCTAGACCCAAGCCGGCCTGTAATCATGTCGACCAGTGATTCTGGTGGCATTCCAATTTTTGGCCCAAAACCAGATATGTATGCTTCGACAATTTATCGCTACTTTTTCAGGCGCGGCAAATACCGTCATTCTATTCGACCAGCAGGGACGTATTTTATCCGTGCGCAGTTTATTTATTTTTTAAAGCGTCGCAAGATGTTTATTCACGAACTTCAAGCTGAACCGTGGGGGCCAGTTGGCACTTCCAAAATGCCGGTGGAGGAACATTTTATTAGCATGAACAAACAGCGGGTTGCAAATGCAATTAGCTATGCCAAGTGCACGCGTATGCTGCCAGCAGATTTATGGGGTCTGGAATGGTGGTATTGGCTGAAAACCGAGCATAATAACACGGAAATTTGGGATTACATGAAAACCGTCTTTAACGAACCTGCATAAACGTAAGCTTTTTTACTGATTAATACTATGTAAACTTGTATATTAAATTCATGGCTGTACAAGAGATAAGTTTGGACAGTATGACGAGAGGTGCAGAGCCAAACAGGGCTTCTTTGATTCGCGATGCGGTTATTGAAGCTGAACCCGAGCTGTGCCATGGATGTCCCAAAGCATTTGAAAGATCGTATGACATCGGCCAGACGGCATTAAAAGAAGGCTGGACGCCAGAAAAAGCTGCCACAGAGGCTTGGGGTAATATTGGGGCTTGCTGCAGAACATGTGTAGACCTTCAGATAATACCGGTGGTGATAACTCCCTCTGAGCACCGGGAATTGCAACTCGCATAAATTTTTTATCCTTCGGTTTGTTGCTCATAAGAATTTGTGATTAAATTATATAGTTAATGGTAAAAACAAAAAAATCAAGGCGTTCAAGACGTGTATATACGGCGCCCGGTCGCACGGCTGTTGCTTCACAAGAAACCGATGGCGTTTATATTTTAAAACTGGCTATTTATTTAATAATCGGATCACTTTGGCTGCGTATAACTTGGGGCACAACGCAGCTGCCCATTCCAGCTGGTGCCATTGTTGGTTTAATTGTTGCAAGATCTGAAAAACTTGGCTTAGACCGCAAAATCGAATACGCCATTCTGCTTCTCAGTATGTTTATCGGCTTCTGGCTCCCACTCGGTATCGAAATAGTATTGTAATAAATACTCCATATTGACAGGGGTTAGCGTTTCATGCTAATCTGTAATGGTATTTGAACAATTTGATACTCGTAACGCTTGGCGTTTAGACAGGTCTACAGGGGTAGAAACCGTCTGAAGCCAAGTATTTTAACGCAGTGTCTCTAAATAAAAGAGGTGATTAATTACACTATGAAAGCGCTTATTACGCGAAAGGTCGGCATGACAAGCCTCATCACTGATGACGGTGTTGTAACTGCCGTAACCTTGCTTTCCGCTAGTCCTTGCGTGGTAACGCAAGTTAAGACCGCCGATATAGATGGGTATCAAGCGGTTCAGATCGGCACAGAATCAGCCAAAAAAGCTCACAAGGCCCAAGTCGGCCACACTGCAAAAGCTAAACTCGCTCCATCAAAGATCGTACGTGAAATTCGCACGTCCGAATTACCAGAAGACTTAAGCGTCGGCACCGAACTCAAGGCCGACGTTTTTAATGTCGGTGATGAAGTGCAAGTCACTGGCACCAGCAAGGGTAAAGGTTTTGCCGGAACTATCAAGCGCCATAACTTCAAGCGCGGCCGTAAAACTCACGGTGGCCGTAACTATCGCCGCCCTGGTTCTATCGGATCTATGTATCCGCAACGCATCTTCAAAGGCAAACGCATGGCTGGCCAAATGGGTGTGGATCAAGTGACTGTAAAGGGGTTGAGAATTGCCCTGGTTGATGCCGACAACAATCTGATTGCAGTAACGGGCGCTGTACCTGGACCGAAGAAAAGTATCGTTGTATTGAAGGGGGTTAACTAATGAGCGTCCCAACTTATACCAAGACTGGTAACAAAGCGACTACTGCTGCCAAACTACCAAAAGAAATTTTTGGCCTGGAAAACATCAGCCACGAATTATTAAAGCAAGCCTACACGGCTTATCTGGCCAATGGCCGCACCAATAACGCCCGTACTTTAAAGCGCGGTGAAGTCCGCGGTGGTGGCAAGAAACCATGGAAGCAAAAGGGTACCGGCCGGGCTCGGTTCGGTTCAAACCGTGTACCAATCTGGCGTGGTGGTGGTATTACATTCGGTCCAACTGGTGAAGAAAACTACACTCACAAACTTCCAACCTCTACTAAGCGTGCTGCAATCCGCCAAGCTTTAAGCTTAAAAGCCAAGAGTATTATCGTCGTGGAAGATTTTGATGCCAAGAATGGTAAAGTTTCCGAGACCGCTAAGTTCTTGGATAAAATTCAGGCCGTAAGGAATACTTTGCTTGTTATAAATGAAAAAAACGACATGACAGATCGTGCAACAAGCAATATACCGAACCTTACTGTAGTACAGGCTCGCTATTTAAACGTGTTTGACGTTTTAAATGCTGACACTATTGTAATCACGAATGCCGCGGTTGACAGTGTTGCAGACTGGTTGAAAATAACTGCTCGGAAGGAAGGTAACAAATAATGAAGAGCCTTACCCTAATCCCACGAGTCAGTGAAAAAGCCTACGCCTCAAGCCAAGCAGAGGGTATTAAAACCTATGTGTTTGCAGTTCCTACTGATGCCAATAAGCACACTATTGCCCGTGCTATTACGGCACAATATGAGGTTACTGTTACAAATGTACGAACCACGATACTAAAGGGTAAAACCAAGCAATCTTACCGAAAAGGCGGCCGCCCACAGACTGGCCAACGTTCTGATATCAAAAAAGCATATGTCACTTTAAAGGCTGGCGATGAACTGCCATTATTTGTTGAAGAAGCTGTCAAAGAAGCCGAAACCGCTAAAGCTGCCGAAAAAGCAGCTAAGAAAGCCGCAAAGGAGACGAAGTAATGGCGATTAAAGCTTACAAACCAACTACTCCCGGACGCCGAGGCATGACCAGCCAAGACTTTGATGGCATCACTACCAAGAAGCCATTAAAATCCCTGATTAAGATCCGCAAGCAAAATTCAGGCCGCAACAACCAAGGCCGTATTACTACTCGCCATCGCGGTGGTGGAGCACGTCGTTTTATCCGCACAGTTAATTTTAATCTGCCAGCTGGTGTCGAAGCCGTTATAGAACACATCGAATATGATCCAGGCCGTAGTGCCCGTATCGCCCGAATCAAAGACCAAGATGGTGTTTACCATTACGTACTTGCTGGTACAACCATGAAACCCGGCCAGATCATACGAACTGGCGATGAGGCCCCCATCGAGGCTGGTAATCGCCTACCCATAGCAAACATTCCTCTAGGTAGCACAATTTATGCTGTTGAACTACAGCCTGGCCGCGGAGCCCAAATTGTTCGCTCTGCCGGTAGTTCTGCACAGCTCATGGCTAAAGAAGGCAGCTATGCGCAGCTTAAGTTACCAAGTGGTGAAATTCGCAGAGTACTAACTAGCTGTATGGCAACTTTAGGCGTCGTAGGCAACGTCCAGCACCAGAACATCAAGATCGGTAAAGCCGGCCGCAACCGCCGTAAGGGCTGGCGCCCAAGTGTCCGAGGAGTTGTAATGAACGCAGTAGATCACCCTCACGGTGGTGGAGACGGTGGCCGTCATGGTATTGGTGGTGGTAAAGATCACGGTGCTGCACCCCGTACACCTTGGGGACAAAAGACCCTAGGCTATAAGACCCGCCGCCGCAAGTCTACAAGTAAGTTTATTGTTAAAACCCGTCATCAGGCGAAGAGGAAATAATATATGAGTAGAAGTCTTAAAAAAGGTCCGTTTATTGATCCCAAGCTTGCTAAGAAAGTTGCAGCTTTGGGTAACGACGACCGTACTATCATAAAAACGTGGGCTCGTAGCTCGACGATTTCTCCGGATTTTGTCGGCCGCACTATTGCTGTCCATAACGGCAAAGTCCATGTTCCAGTCTTTGTAACCGAGAATATGGTGGGCCACAAGCTTGGTGAATTTTCTCCAACCCGTAAATTCCGTTCACATGGCGGCAAGCTCGCCAAGGGAGGCAAATAACCATGGCAGTTCAAGCTATCGCCAAAGGTGTTCGTATCAGCCCACGCAAAGTCAGCGTGGTAGCTAGCTTAGTGCGTGGCCGTTCAGTAGCAGACGCCTTGACTATTCTCGAGCATACCCCCCGCCGGGCAGCAATTCAGGTTGCAAAGACCATCAAAAGCGCCCAAGCTAACGCCGATCACAATCATAATTACTTAACTGACTCATTACAGATCGTTGAAATCAGCGTTACGCCAGGTATTCGTTACAAGCGATTCCGCCCGGTATCACGTGGTATGGCCCATCCGTATCAAAAACGCACCAGCCATATCAAGGTTGTTGTCGATGGTCAGTTACGCGCTGCTAAGAAACCAGCCAAAGCCGGTGTCAAGGAGGAGAAATAATATGGGACAAAAAGTAAATCCAATTAGCATGCGATTACAGGTCAATAAGGACTGGCGCAGCAAGTGGTTCGCACCTAAAAAAGATTATGTGAACTACCTAACTCAAGACTTAGCTGTGCGTCGTATGGTGCAGAAGAAGCTGGGCTCTAGAGCTGCTGTAAATAAAATTGACATCGAACGCTCGCCCAATCTCGTAACTGTAACTATTGTAACTGCCAAAGCCGGTGTAGTGATTGGCCGTGGTGGGGTAGGTGCCCAAGAACTCAAGACCGCGATTGAAAAAATTTACAAGGTACCCGTACGCGTCAACATTGAAGAAATCAAGAAGGCGGAACTGTACGCCAAACTGGTAGCAGAAAACATCGCTCACCAGCTTGAGCGCCGCATTGCTTTCCGTCGTGCCGTCAAATCATCGAGTGCCGCAACCATGCGCGCTGGTGCCAAGGGTATCCGTATCGAAATCGCCGGACGATTAAATGGCGCAGAAATGTCCCGTCGTGAGAAATCTGTAGAAGGCTCAGTACCACTGCACACTTTACGTGCAGATATTGATTACGGCCAGGTAGACGCCAAAACCAAAGCCGGAATTATCGGTATTAAAGTATGGATTTACAAGGGCGAGGTAGTCTAGCATGTTAATGCCAAAACGAACCAAGTACCGCAAGGTACGGAAAGGCAAGATTCGCGGTGCTGCAACGCGTGGCAATAAGATTGCCTTTGGATCGTACGCTTTGCAGTCTTTAGAAAATGAGCGCATTACGGCACGCCAAATTGAAGCAGCCCGCCAAGCTATGACTCGCTACATCAAGCGCGGTGGTCAGATTTGGATCCGTATTTTTCCGCACACGCCCGTGACTAAAAAACCTCAGGATGTCAAGATGGGCTCCGGCAAAGGCTCTCCTGAGTATTTTGCCGCCAAAGTGCACATGGGTACAATCCTTTTTGAAATGGAAGGCGTACCAGAGGAAACTGCCCGCGAAGCTATGCGTCTGGCCGGGCATAAACTACCTGTGAAGACTAAATTCCTAGTCAAGGAGGTACTTTAATTATGAAAATCGTCGAAATCCGTAAACAATCAACGACAGAATTAACCAGCAATGCAACTGCCTTGCGCGAAGAAATTGCAGAACTAAAGCGTCGTCTGAGTATGGGTGAAGTCCAAAACGTCCGACTTATTCGGGTTAAACGTAAAGACTTAGCCCGCACTTTGACAGTTTTAGGCGAACAGCTTGCGAAGGAGGCAAACTAATATGGCACGAACAATTACTGGTGTAGTAACAAGCGATAAAAGCAATAAGACCATTGTTATTGCTGTCCAAACCCGTAAAACCCACCCTATTTATAAGAAGCAGTACACTGTTACTAGTAAATTTATGGCTCACGATGAAGACAATAAAGCCAAGCAAGGCGATAAAGTAATCATCGTTGAAACTCGGCCATTATCTGCGCGTAAGCGATTTACGTTGCAAAAAGTTGTAGAAACTGCCCGCGTCCAGCACGTTGAACCAGAACCAGAGCCTGTGAAAAAGGAAGAGGTTCAAGAAGAAGTCGTAGCTGAGAAACCCAAGCGTAAAGCTCCAGCTAAGAAAGAGGAAGCATAATGATCCAGCAAGAATCCCGCCTTTTGGTGGCTGACAACTCTGGCGCCAAGGAAATCTTGTGCATCCGTGTGCTTGGAGGCACCCGCCGCCGCTATGCTGGTGTTGGTGACATCATTGTTGCAACTGTGAAGCAAGCTAACCCAGGTGGTGGCGTCAAGAAGAAATCCGTCGTTAAGGCAGTAGTCATCCGTACGCGTAATGCAATCCGCCGTCCAGACGGCTCGAGTATCCGTTTTGATGACAATGCCGCCGTAATTATTGGCGATGATAAATTACCCAAAGGCACCCGTATCTTTGGCCCAGTCCCACGTGAGCTACGCGACCAAGGCTATGCCAAAATTATCAGCCTTGCCCCGGAGGTACTATAGAATGTCTGATACCTCCTTAACTACTACAGAAAAAATGGCTGCCATAGATCAAATACATGATCTAGTTAAAGATTACTTTGGGGATATAGGCCCGAACCATTCCTTGGGTGTAGAGAGTGGGGTTATAGAAATTTTAGCTCAGGGAGATAAAGCCCTTAGAGCACAAGCGTCCGAAAACCGTATACAGCTTGAAGAGCGATCGATAGAGTTGTACAAAACAGGGTATACCTTAGGTATGTTGTTGGGTGAAACTTACCAGCTTGGCACCCTTCAGCTGGTTGAGGAAAAAAACTCATGAAAACTATCCATAAGATTAAACTCAAAAAAGGTGACACTGTAATTGTGCGCAGTGGCAAATACAAAGGCCAGACCGGCAAAATTACTGCTACCCACCCGACGCTTAATGCTGTTACCGTCGAAAGTATCAATGTGGTCAAGCGACACATTAAACCCAACCGCCAGCATCCCCAAGGCGATATAGCCGAGCTGACTAAACCCATTGCCGTCAGTAAAGTAGCAGCTTTCGATTCCTCGACCAAAAAAGCCAGCAAAGTCGCCATCAAAACCGACGCTAAGGGTAAAAAAACCCGTGTATATAAGAAAACAGGAAAGGAGATCAAATAATGGCTACAGCAAAAACCGTAATCAAACCAGTTACTACTGCTCGCTTGAAGTCTCTTTACAATGATTCTTATTCCAATGAGCTCATGAAAGAACTGGAGCTGAACAATAAGCATGATGTCCCACGAATCGAAAAAATTACTTTGAATGTGGGACTTGGCCGTGCAAAAGACGATAAAAAATTACTGGAAGTTGCAGCTAACACATTACGAAAAATCACCGGCCAACAGCCAGTTGAAACCGTTGCCAAGCTTTCAATCGCCAGTTTCAAACTGCGTGAAGGTAATAAGATTGGCCTGAAGGTCACCCTTAGAGGTGAACGCATGTATGAATTCCTGGACCGCTTTGTAAACATTGTTTTACCTCGATTGCGTGACTTCCACGGTCTCAAGAACACAGCTTTTGACCGCCAAGGCAATTACTCTATCGGTTTAGTTGAGCAATCAGTATTTCCAGAACTTTCATTCGAAGAAACAACCACACCACACGGTTTGCAAGTAGTACTAACGATTAAAGCTAAAGAACCAGCGCATGCCAAGGCATTATTAAGCAAATTTGGTATGCCATTTGAAAAGGAGAATAAGTAATGGCAAAAAGATCAAGTATTGTTCGCGATCAGAAGCGCGCACGAATGCACGCAAAGTACGCAGCCAAACGCGCCGAACTGAAAGAGTTGGGCGATTTGGACGGTTTAGCACAGTTACCTAGAAACAGTAGCCCGACCCGGCTTAAGAACCGCTGTTCGGAGACCGGGCGACCACGTTCATATATGCGACAGTTCGGACTTTCCCGTCTGTCATTCCGAGAGCATGCTGTTAAGGGCGAAATTCCTGGCGTAACGAAAGCGAGCTGGTAATCATCATGAGTATGGTATCAACAGACCCAGTTGCAGACATGCTGACCCGCATCCGGAACGCTATTGCCGTTCGGAAAAGTGAAGTCACTTTACCACACAGCAACCTTAAAGAAGCTGTTGCAAAGTTATTAAAAGACAGCAACTTTATAGATGGTGTTCACGTAGACGGTGACAAGCCTGGCTTTAAACAACTCAAGCTTACCATTCACCGTGACGGCAGCAACGCCCGTATTACTGAAATATCCCGCCTCAGTACCCCTGGACGCCGTTTGTATTCAACGGCCGCAGAAATCCCAACCGTTAAACGCGGTCGCGGTATCGTCATCATCAGTACCTCCAAAGGCGTTATGTCGGGCGAGCAAGCAAAGAGCCAGCGCTTGGGCGGTGAATTAATTTGTAAGGTTTATTAAAAGGAATAATTATGAGTCGTATAGGAAAACTACCGATTGAAATCCCATCCGGTGTGACAATCACTGTCGACCCTGAGTTGATTACTGTCAATGGCGCCAAGGGCACCCTGTCCCAACCACAACTTGAGGGCATCACTGTAAAACTTGAAGATAATGTGGTAACCGTAACCAGGGCTAACGATGAGCCAAAAAACCGCGCCAAGCACGGATTGATGCGTACACTGATTAACAACATGGTTGTAGGTGTCAACACAGGCTTTAGCAAACAGTTAGAAATAAACGGCGTCGGTTACCGGGTTGCTTTAGCTGGCAACGGATTAAAGCTTAATCTAGGTTTTAGCCATGATGTGAATTTTACTTTGCCACAAGGTGTTACTGCTACTGTCGAGCAAAATGTCATTACCGTCAGCGGTTTTGATAAACAGCAAGTCGGACAAGTAGCTGCTGATATCCGTAAACTAAAGAAACCCGAACCGTACAAAGGTAAGGGCATTAAATACGTCGGCGAACGCATATTGCGCAAGTCTGGTAAGTCAGGAAAAGAGAAATAACCGATGAATAATTTGACCAAAAAGTTACAAAATCTTAAGCTTCGCAAGAACCGGATCCGTTCAACGGTAAGCGGTAGCGGCGAACGGCCACGACTGACCGTATCAGTATCTAACATGCATATCAGCGCCCAAGTGATAGATGATTCTGCTCACAAGACCCTCGTAGCCGTCACAACTGTGGGCGCCAAAGAATCCAAAGGTAGTTTGACAGCCAAGGCTGAGTGGGTCGGCAGTGAAGTTGCCAAGAAAGCCAAGGCAAAGAAGATCACATCAATAGTATTCGACCGCAATGGCCGTAAATATCATGGTCGCGTAAAGGCACTGGCAGATGCTGCCCGTGCAGGAGGACTGGAGTTTTAATATGGCCCCCGGACAACAACATCAAAGAGACCGCCGTCGCAATCCACGCGACCAGAGACCAGAAGAAGAAAAGCAGTTCGATGAACGCGTTATCAACGTCAACCGTGTTGCCCGCGTCGTTAAAGGCGGCCGCCGCTTCCGCTTCCAAGCCTTAGTAGTGGTGGGCGATCGTAAGAATAAAGTCGGTATCGGTGTCAGCAAAGGCGCTGATGTCACCGCCGCTGTTACTAAAGCTACAGAAGTAGCCAAGAAAAGCTTGATTACTGTGAATTTATACAAGGGCACCTTACCACATGAAGCCGAAGCAAAAGTCGGTGGTGCACAAATTTTGATTAAACCTGCCAGCGCTGGTACCGGTTTGATAGCCGGCGGTGTCGTCCGCACGGTCTTGGAAGTCGCCGGACTTAAGAATGTATTAAGCAAATCTTTGGGTTCTAGTAATAAGATTAATACCGCCTATGCCACCGTCAAGGCCTTGGAAGCGATGGTGCCCCAAAAACAGTGGATTACGTACGTTGCTAAACCTGCCAAGAAAAGTACAGTAGTTGCCGGCACTGCAGATAAAACTGTTGCTAAAAGTGAGGCAAAATAATGAAATTTAATGAATTAATCATCAAATCCAGCCGCAAGAAAAGTCGTGTTGGACGCGGCATTGCTGCCGGCCAAGGCAAGACTGCCGGTCGCGGCACCAAGGGTCAAGGATCACGTGCCGGTACAGGCCGTCGCCCAGGTTTTGAAGGTGGCCAAAATCCACTTATGCAACGCTTACCGAAATTGCGCGGCTTCCGCACCCAGCATACAAAAGCCGAGGTTATATACACGGGCCAGTTGAGTGCCATAAAAGGTACGGTAGATAATTTCAGCTTATTCGACGCAGGTCTTGTAAGCAGCCCGTATACAAAAGTCAAACTGGTAACCAAGGGTGAAGTTACGACTAAAGTCAGTGTTAAATTACAGTTTGCTACCGCTTCAGCCATAGAGGCTGTTAAAAAAGCCGGCGGAACATTTGAAAAAACCGATCAGGTCAAAAGAGCTACCAAAAAACCTGCCGAAGCTTAAGTGCCTGGACTATTAATACGGATTAGGCTTTAATTAGATACTAAGAACGTGAGACAAAATACGATATGAACTGGAAGACTATAGGTTTGTCATTAAAGAATGCAGATATGCGTTCGCGTATTTTTGCCGTCTTAGGTATGCTGCTTATTTTCCGAATCCTAGCACACATCCCGATTCCGCTAAGTGACCCGCAAACATTAAGACAGGTACTTGAAAATGCTTTTAATGCCTCGCAGTCATCACAACTTGTCAGTTTTATTAACGTTCTGTCCGGTGGCGCTTTAGCTAATTTTTCCATCATGCTTGTCGGTATGGGCCCATACATTAACGCCAGCATTATTATGCAACTACTAACTCGGGCTATTCCGAAGCTTGAGGCCCTTAATAAAGAAGGCGAATTTGGCCGGAAGAAAATCAACCAGTACACTCGTATGCTGACTTTCCCGCTAGCGATCGTCCAATCCATTGGCATGATCTTTCTAGTACGCCAGGTAGCCAGCAGTTTCTCTGGATTGGGCGACATCACCGCCGGTAACACGCCTTGGCAATGGGGTCTAATGATCGCAGCCCTCACAGGGGGCGCCATGATCCTGATGTGGTTAGGTGAGATGATAACTGAAAAAGGCGTCGGCAACGGCATCAGTTTGATTATTACTATTGGTATCGTTAGTTCGCTTCCAAGCACGATTGCAGACCTGTTTAAAAGTGTATATGACCCAGAAAACCCGCTGAATATCTTCGGTAAACAATTACCATTTAACCGTACAGCACTATTTTATGCTTTAGGCATAGGCGCTATCGTATTGTTTACCACCTGGATTGTCGTGAAGATAAATGAGGCATCACGAAACATCACTATCAACTATGCCAAACGCGTGCAGGGTTCTCGCGCTTATGGTGGTGTGACAACCCGTCTGCCCATCAAGCTCATTACCGCCGGAGTGATTCCGATTATCTTTGCGGTCGCTTTTTTGAGTATCCCCAGTTACGCCGGCCAGGTGATGACTTCGTCTGATAGTGCACGGTTGCAAGAATGGGGCACCAAGTTTACAGCTTGGTTCCAAAACCCTTCGGCTCAAACCTTTGCGGTGGGAGGTTGGGAGCCATATATTTATCCTGTAACTTACTTTGTGCTAGTCGTAATGTTTACTTACTTCTATACAGGTGTAACTTTTAATAGTAAGGAAATTGCCGAGAATTTACAGAAGCAGGGCGGCTTTATTACCAACGTCCGTGCCGGCTTGCAGACAGAAAAGTATCTGAGCAAAGTCGTCAACCGCTTAACCCTGTTCGGTTCAATGGCGTTAGGTCTTTTAGCACTGGCGCCTATAATCGTCCAAATCTTTATTCCGACAAATATTGCCATTGGGGGTACGAGTGTTCTGATTTTGGTTTCCGTAGCTCTAGAAACACTGCGCTCGGTTGAATCGCGAGCCTTAATGGTAACCTATGATCAATATTCCGAGCCAAGCTTCTTTGGCGGGGATGATGAAGAGGATGAAAAGCCAGCCAAACGCCGATTACGTTTGCCACGACGAAACCGCAATTCCGCAACAGAGATAGCTTAAATCAAAAACACTTTACAAACCGTTGTAGTTCCTGCTATAATGAGACACTGATATTTATGGTCAAAAACAAGGAAGTCATAGAGCTGTCTGGGACAATCGTCGAAACCTTGCCCGGAACCCAGTTCCGAGTCGAACTTGAAAACGGCCATCAAATTATCGCCCACGTTGCAGGTAAGATGCGTAAGCACTTTATCCGTATCGTACCCGGTGACAGTGTCACGGTAGAGTTAACACCATACGATCTTACCAAAGGCCGTATAACTTACCGTCAAAGCTGAACACTAGCACACGGCCTTTACAAGACGACACATAGAATATCCGATACAGGATAGTAGATGCGTCATTTTGCAAAGTGCCAAGGAGAGCAAGGGAGTTATTAAAAAATTTAAGCAGTGTGTCATTTTCCATGAAAGGAGATTGATCCGTATGAAAGTACGTGCGAGTGTAAAGAAGATCAGTCCCGACGACATTATTGTCCGTCGTAAAGGCCGACTTCGTGTTATCAACAAGTTTAAGCCGAAGCACAAGCAGAGGCAGGGCTAAAGTATGGCTAGAATTGCAGGGGTAACTATCCCCTCAGAAAAGCAAATCGGCATCGCATTAACATATGTCTACGGTATCGGTCCTAAGCACGCAGCTGATATTTTAGCTGTCGCTAAGGTAGATAATACAGTCAGAGTTAAGAATCTAACAGATGATGAATTGACTCGTATCAGCGATGCTATCGCAGCCAAATATGTTGTCGAGGGCGAGTTACAACGCGTAGTTAGCGCTAATATCAAACGCCTAAAGGACATTAAAGCTTACCGCGGTGTGCGTCACAATGCCCAGTTGCCATCACGCGGCCAACGCACACGGACCAATGCAAGAACTAGGCGCGGTCGTAAGGTAACTGTCGGTGGTACGGCTAAGAAAGTTGCAAGCAAAACTTAGACTATTATGGCAGACAATAAAACTACTACCCCCGCAGAGACAACAGCAACTCCAAAGCGTAAGAAATCAAAACGCAGCGTGCCCCTAGGTCAAGTACACATTATGGCAACATTTAACAATACAATCATTACCGTAACAGATAGCAAGGGCGGCGCCCTGACATTTTCAAGCGCCGGTGCCTGTGGCTTCCGCGGATCTAAAAAGGGCACCGCCTATGCCGCACAAGTCGCTGCCGAAAAAGCCCTTAATGAAGCCAAGCAAGCTTACGGATTAACCAAAGCAGATGTATTTGTAAAAGGCATCGGTATGGGCCGCGATTCAGCTATACGTGCTATGGCTGCAGTTGGTATCTCTTTGGAAACTATTTACGATGTAACCGGCATACCTCATGGTGGTGTACGGCCGAAGAAAGCCCGTCGGGTATAGGATAGAGTATGACTAAAGTATCAATCGTCAAACAGTCACGCCGCGAAGGTTACGCGCTGCATCCCAAGGCTCACAAAGCTTTGGTTAAGCGCACCAGCATGCCCGGTAAGCAACCGGGCTATTCCGGCCGAAACAAACCAAGCCAGTATTCATTGCAATTGCGCGAAAAGCAAAAAGTGAAGCGTTTATACGGCTTATTGGAACGCCAGTTTTCAAAGCTGATGAGTGAGGCCAACCGCTCTAGCGGCCAGTCAGGCCAGGTTCTACTAAAATTCCTAGAGCAACGTCTCGATAACGCCGTTTACCGGGCTGGTTTTGCCAGCTCACGCCAAGGTGCCCGTCAGTTAGTTACTCACGGTCACTTCTTGCTGAACGACCGCCGCGTAGACATCCCGAGCATCCGCGTTAAAGCCGGTGATGTCATCAGTCTGCGCCCGCACTCTGCCAATAACAGCTATTTCCAGTCACTTGATGAACTTAGCCCCGCCGGGGAAACCAGCTACAGCTGGATGAAAATCGACCGTAAAAAACGGACCTTCACAGTGACAAGCGAGCCCACTCGTGAAGAGGCAGAACCAGATATAAACGAACAATTAATCGTAGAATACTACTCGCGGTAGATTAAGGATTAAGGAAGAAACTACAATGTCCAAGCAAATTCACACACCAACCCTCAGCACTGTCGATGACCTATCGCCAACTCACAGCACCTTTGTCGTAGAACCTCTGCACACTGGCTATGGCATGACCCTCGGCAACTCAATACGCCGTGTTTTGCTCTCCAGCATCGCTGGCGCTGCTATCACGGCCTTCAAAATCGAAGGCGTCACCCACGAGTTCACAGCCGTTCCTGGCGTCAAAGAAGACGTCGTGGACGTTATGCAAAACCTAAAAGGTATCCGTTTCCGCGTCTATAGCCAAGAGCCGCAGACACTTCGAATCGTCAAAAAAGGCAAAGGCATGATTACAGCCAAAGATATCGCTGTTAACGCTGATGTCGAAGTTGTAAATCCAAGCCACGTTATCGCCAGCGTTGATGACGACAAGGCCAATATTGTTATGGATATTGTTGTCGAAACCGGCCGCGGCTACCGTACGATTGATGAAAGCGCTATTAAAAAGCCAAGCGATATGATCGCTTTGGATTCAATCTTCAGCCCTGTTCTTCGAGTACGGTACAAGGTGGAGAAAACCCGTGTCGGCCAGATGACCGACCTTGATAAGCTCAGCGTTTCCGTTGAAACCGATGGGTCCATCAGCCCCCGCGACGCTTTTGAAGAAGCCAATGCAATCCTCGTCAACCAATACACTGCGCTTGCCGGCCAAACCCGTGTCGAAGCACCAGCACCACTGGTTGACGCTGCTGCCAAAGAGACTGAGGGCAACGACGAAGCCCCGGCCTTGATGACCCCGATAGAAGACTTGAACCTTAGCGCCCGTACCACCAATGCTTTGATCAACAACGAGATCCACACTTTGAAAGACTTATTCTCGTTATCTGATGCAGAGTTGCGTGATCTCAAAGGCTTTGGTAGCAAAGCTTTGGATGAAGTTAAAGAAAAAATGGCGGAATTGGAACTTTAATAATGCGTAGCGTCATTTTAACAAGGGAAAAGAGCAGCCAGAGTTCGGATTCATTCCGAACCCTGCGCGTCGAGAAAAACCGTAGGTTTGTCTTGAGCACCGGAGGTGCAATATAATGCATCGTCACGGATATAAAGGCCGCAAATTCGGCCGCGAACGAGACCAACGAGAAGCCCTGATTAAGGGACTTGCTAGTTCACTCGTGCGCGATGAATCAATCGAAACGACACTGCATAAAGCTAAAGAGTTAGTTCCTTACTTCGAGAAGCTCATCACCAAAGCCAAAAAGGGTGATTTGCACAACCGCCGCCAAATTGTTTCAAGCATTGATACGGTTGCTTTAGCACACAAGTTAGTTGACGACATTGCACCTAAACTTACCGGACGCGTTAGTGGGCACCTACGCATCGAGCGCACGACTGTTCGCCGAGGAGATAATACCCAGATGGCCCGGGTCAGTTTTGTAGATGACCTTAAAGCAGCACCGGTCGCTAAGGCTGCTGCTAAGCCTAAAACTGCTGCCAAACCTGCAGCCAAGAAGCCTGCTACCCGCAAGCCTGCCACTAAAAAGGAGGCGAAGTAATGACCACCTATTCTGCTAAGCCCAGTGAAGTAACCCGCAGATGGTATGTTATCGACGCTTCAGAAGCACCACTAGGTCGCGTAGCAACCCGCGTCGCCACTTTGCTGACCGGTAAGGAAAAACCGATGTTTACCAAGCACATTGATTGCGGCGATTTTGTAGTTATTATAAATGCCGCCCAAACGGTCGTAACTGGCAAAAAAGAAACCGATAAGATTTACTATCGCCATAGTAATTACCCCGGAGGACTTACAGAACTGTCTTTTAATGAAGTTATGGCCAAAGACCCTACTAAACCACTTTTCAGGGCTATCCGCGGTATGTTGCCAGTTAATAAACTGCGTGACGAGCGTTTGAAGCGCCTCAAAATCTATGCAGGCGCAGAGCATAATCACGAAGCCCAAAAGCCAGAAGCAATTAGTGTCAAGAAAGAGAGTAAATAATGGCTAAAGATATCTATTTTTATGCCTTAGGCCGCCGCAAGAGCGCCACAGCCCGCGTGCGTTTGCAGTCAGGCAAAGGTAACATTGTTATTAATGGCAGGCCAGCGGTAGAATACCTTAACGGCAGTGAACTTTTGATGAGAGAACTCAAACGACCCTTTGTTGCCATCGACAAAGATACTTTTGACGTATCAGTTAAAGTTAACGGTGGTGGTTTTGCTGGGCAAGTTGATGCTATCAGCCTTGGTATTGCAAAGACTTTGGCGGCTATGAATGAAGATTTGAAGGGTACGCTCAAGCGTGCAGAGCTTTTGTCGCGTGATCCGCGTGAAAAAGAACGCAAGAAGTTTGGCCTAAAGAAGGCCCGCAAACAAAGACAATTCACCAAACGTTAAAACGAGCGCCTTAAGGGGTGATATACTTAAGCTCAAGATGAGTAAGCTTATGCCACTGCGAGAAGTTGATTACTGGCTGGTGCCGCTTAGTATGCTTGGTAC
>JALYQI010000015.1 GCA_030855955.1 bacterium
CTGCGATATAGAGCGTAGGACAAATCTTGGCAAGGGGCTTGGTCCATTAGTCAGGAGTTCTTCGCCGATAGTTTGGATTGGGGATGAAAAAGAATCAAGTCCTTCGCCTGCCAAAGTTTGTGCAAGATGTCCAAATTCAGCTCTTTGCATCTCGTTACGAGCACCAACTGGTGCATAGCTTCTAACACTTAGTTTTCGCGCTAACCATAGTTGCCATGGTTGCAAATGCGCTTTTAGTTCTTTTGCAGCAGCCCGGTAATATCCAAGATGCCCAGCTTCCTGTGCCCGAATCGGCTTAATTACACTTTCCATTAATGCTTGTTCGCCAAGAGATTTTAATTTTGCGGCCATGAGTTCGTAACCCTGAAACGTAAGGCGTTCGTGCATGGCACCGCGCGTCAAATAAATCATTTCAAACACGCCGTGCATTGCAGACGATGCTTGTCCTATTAACCCTAGTATTCGGTCTTGTCGGGTAACTTCGAGTTCTGGTTGCTCTGGTACTATATCTAACTTTTGCTGAAGCTGCATAAAAATTTCACCATGCGCTTGTTCTTGTGCGACCCAAATATCCAAAAACCTTGTACCTTGACTTTCATATCCTCGATATTCGGTACCAAGCCGCGGCAACATTACTTGCAGTGGTTCGCTTATAACTTCGCTTTCGACTCGGGCGAAATACGTAAATACATGTCCAAGTTCATCGTGTACCAGCTCGGGATTGCACATGTTTAAGTCAACATCATGCAGCGCTAAGGGAGGGCTTGCCTCTAAGCGGTCGAGTTTGGCTGATATATGCTCTGACATTTCAATCCTATATACCTGCTAGAGCTGATCGGTTTTTGTAGTTGTATCGTAAACGACAATTAAAATTTCTAGATCAGGATTGTAATGGTCGTGAAACCGGAAAGTTCCGGCATTTTTAAATTGAACTCTCCAAGCTTCATCGGCTCCAAAATCACCAGATGAATAACTGCTATCATGATCATGATTTGCATCTTGGCCGTGGCCATCCTTTTCATTATCTTCGTGGCCGCTACCTGAAGTTCCACTACCAAACGCCAAATTATGAGTTTTGCCATCGGCGCTATTAAACTGTACAAACTCACCCGTTTTAACCGCTAGCTCATTTGGCTGCATGCCCTCGGGACTTATGCTTACGCATAGACCTTGGCAGTCAGTAGCAACAGCTTTACTGTTATTCGTTAATGAATTTATGCCCAGAAAGCCCGCGCCGATACTTACTACAGCTACTAATACTAATAATGCTCCTGTGTTTTGACGTATGACTTTCATTAAACTTTTCATTATTCAGTAACCTCAACCATCGCCTTCATGTATGGATGCGGCGAGCAGTTATAGCTGTAAGTTCCCACTGTATTAAATGTAAACTCATACGATTCACCCTGCGCCAATAATTCACTAGCCTTGAAAGATTCACTGGGATTATCAGGTGTAATATCATGGCGTGCATCATCTTTATTAGTCCATTTAACTGTAGTGCCTTTTTTGATAACTAGCTTTTCAGGGCCAAAGGCAAAGTTTTGTATAAATACTTCATTTTCACTTGGACTAGCTTGCATATTAGAATCTTGGCTCGAGTCCTGGCTCGTGTCTTGACTCATGTTCATATCAGCCATTTCACCATTATCTTTATTGCCTGAAATAGCGAATAAAGCAACAGCGCCGACTACTATGACAGCTGCTATTATTCCAATCATTCCTTTCATATGCGTACCTTTCGATTAATTTGTAAGAGGGAAGGCTATATAAGCTTCCCTCTTACAATAGTTACTATTTAGAAATTGTCTGGGTTCTGCTTAACAATAGCTCCGGCCAATGTGTCAGCAATTTTGGTCGTAATCTGCGTTCGTGCTCGCATCTGTGCGTCGTAAGAAGCTGCGTAGTCACCTGCACCGTGCTTATCAACAGCTTCTTTTAGTAAGCCGACATGCTCGGTAATCAGTTGCGCTACAGCATCTTTAGGCAAGTTCGGATTAGCCCCGCTTAAGAATGTAGAAATAGCTTCTACGTAACCATTAAGGTTTTGAACAGCTTTGTCCATTCCGGCTTGATCGCCGCCCTTAGCTGCTACGGTGTAATCTACGAAGAAACCAATGTGGCTATTCCAGATTTCATAGAACTTTTCACGCGCTTCTTCGCCGTAAACTGAACCAACTGCATCTGATAGTGCATTCGAGTTTACGTCTAATGACGCTGCTGCTGCCATAAATGATGGATCACCATCAAAGCCAGCTCGTGTTGCTGCAGACGCCAAATCGACGTGTTCAGATTCTAGGTTATTTAATACTGTTCGTAGACCAGCTGCTTTTGTATCAGTTGTCGCAACCGAAGAAGACTCTTCTTTGTGGTCATCGTCTTTGTTCATCGATGTTGCGTAACCAAGGCCTCCGCCAATTAGTAGCCCTACTACTAAGGTAGCAATAGCTAATGATTTTTTATTGTCGTTCATGTTTTCTCTCCCCTTATAATTAGTAATATCTTTAGTATACTTTACTAAGTAAACTATATTTGATAATATACATTTGTAAATACTATGTCAATAAAATATATTACAGTCGAAGATTTAAGCAATATCACAACCTACCAGGCCGGTACCATTCAGGCTCATGTTCATCGTGCTCTTCAAAAACGGTGCGATGAAATATTGGCGCCTTTTGGTATTACCAAAATGCACTGGATGATAATTGGCAACGTGATGGACGCCGGATCCAAAGGTGTGCGCGTTAGCGACTTGGCAGAAAAATTAGGAACGACGATATCTTACTTAACGACAAATGTGAATCTCCTCGAAAAGACAGGATTTTTATTACGTACCGATAACAAAGAAGATAGCCGGTCTAAATACATTAAAGTAATGCCTAACCAATTAGCCAAATGCAGGAAAATTGAGAAGACCCTGCGCGAAGACTTACGTAAAACTATTTATGCCACGATAGACCCCGACGAGTTCCGAATTTACATGAAAGTCATGTATCAACTAAAATCCGTCAACAAGCAGTCCGCTACTAAGTACTAAGCCTCTATCTGATTGACATTACTCCCGTAAAGAGTTACTATTATCAAGCTCTTTAAAAGAACGTTTAAGGTAGTAATTCCTACTCTACCTATTTTGTGAGAGGATTCACAAAGCTAGTGAAATTCTAAAAAATTAAATTCACATTTAATTTTGAGAGGAGAAGACTTTCTGGGATTATCAAACTTGATGAGCAAATTTATTTTGTCAGCAAGTAGTTAATCCAAGATTTACGCTTCGACGACGCGGGGTGGAGCAGTGGCAGCTCGCATGGCTCATAACCATGAGGTCGCAGGTTCAAGTCCTGCCCCCGCTACCAGGATGCAAAACAAAGTCCCCACAAAGGTGGGGTCTTTTATTTTACAGCCTTAACAGGCGAAGCAAGACTCTCACCTTAGCGTCAACCAATCAGAGATATTCACTCGATTAATAATACCTAATTAAGTAGAAAGGTTTATTAAGAGTGAATCATAGTGCCGCCGGAAATTTTTGGGTGGAAACTGCCGCTTACCTAAGTTGAATCTCATAAGGGTGTTCGTTATGATGAGGCAATGGAAAAGGGTTTTATATATTATGCTGTAGGAAAAAATAGTGTCACAAATGCAATGCGTTCGATCGTATCCCTTAAAAACCATATGCCCGATTCAGAGATTACCTTATTCACAGACAGTCCCTCTTCTTTTTCGAATCTTAATATTACAGTGCTACCTGTATCTTCAATTTACAGTAAGTTAACCAGAATAGAGCTACTTATTAAAACGCCTTACAAGGCTACTTTTTATATAGACAGCGACACTTACTTTCAAGCCCCTTGTTTTGAAATTTTTGATCTATTAGCTGAAAAAGCTATTGCAATATCGTATACCAGATTAAAACGGCAGCCGGATGTGTCTGTCCCGAGCGATTTTCCTTACTTTAACAGTGGAGTGATAGGTTACAGATTAACGGTTGAGGTCATAAAGCTTTTTAACTATTGGCGCAAAGAGATGGAAAAAGCTGTAGGGATTAATGACAATGCAAAAGACGAGCCAGTATTTCGGAAGGTATTGTATTCGCTAAAAACCCCTATAGATATTCTGCCAGCAAAATATAACTTCAGGTTTACAGACAAAACGACTTTACCGAGTCCTGAAGAAGCCAAAATATTACATAGTGATCTTAGTAGCTTGGCTATTTAAGCTCCAATTCACTAGCAAGAGAATGGTTGCCTGCAATAATGCACAAAATTTACTTCTTCAGTATGTGCCGTTATTCTAGTCTGCTAACATAAGGTCGTGGAAAAGAAATTAGATATACAAAGGTTTTCAGGGATTGTTACGGTAATGATCCTTAGGGTTACGATTTTAACCAGCATATACATAACTCATTTGGATATATTTGGCAGCAATCCTTTGAGCTCGGTCGGAACAGATAATCGAACTGCGCTTATATTTAGCGTCGGACTAATATCAGCTTCTCTAACATTGTTATTTTTCACGCAGTACTTAAGTAGGGTTTACATTGTCAGCAAGAGCTTCCTAATAATTCTGATCGTCGGACAGATAGGACAAATAATTGCTGCGCTTGTTCATTTTGGCGGTGAACAGCCAGATAGGGCTATACATTCATATGCTGCTTTAACATTGGCGTTTTCGATTCCGCTGGCTTTATGGCGCTTTGCCGCTGCTCAAACGGATCCAAGTATTAGGCGCAGGGCATACTTGCTGTTTTGGGTTGAGCTAGCCTGCTTCGTAATCGGCATCGGCGTATTCAGTTTTGTCATAAAAGGCGCTCCGATTGGGCAAATCATAACAGCCCTAGCATTTCATGCCTGGATTATTTATTTTAGCCTGAGAAGGCAAATTTAACTACTAAAGAGAGA
>JALYQI010000030.1 GCA_030855955.1 bacterium
GTATCATCGGGGTAAGAAGGGCTGGGCGTCACCGTAGAGCCAGCTGCTTGGGCGTTATAATCGGCATCGGTCTCTTCAATAGCACGCACGCTAATCTCTTTGGCGTTATCTTTAATTTTATCGAACAATCCCATTATTTTTCGTTCCCTCATGTGTCCGGGCAAATGTTTTGCCCTTTGTACACCTTAGTCGTAGCTCGTACTGTAATTGATTATAAGGTGCAAACGCAACATTTTGAAGCTTTTTTGTCTACGACATGGCGTTGTTGCTGTCTTTAAAAGTATACTAAAGTCAGCATGGCGCATATTCATACGGGAGTCGGAGAGCATGATCTAACAGCTAGTGCGTTTATTATTAGAACTGATTTTGAGGTACCCAAAATAATGCTACATATGCATAAGAAGTTAGGTGTATTTATGCAGTTTGGTGGACATGTAGAACTGAACGAAAATCCGTGGCAAGGACTTGAACATGAACTAGTGGAAGAATCCGGATATGAATTGTCACAACTTGAACTTCTGCAACCCGAGGATAGGATAATAAGCCTACCGGATTCAACTGTGCATCCCCAACCAATGTGCATAAACACACACCCGTTTCATGACGACAGTCATTTTCATACTGACATAGAGTATGCTTTTATTACTGATCAGGAACCAGCCCATGCAGTTGGCGAAGGTGAATCCCAGGACTTTGGGTATTCCAGCCGTGAAGAGATTGAACATCTAAGACAAGATAAGATTCGTGAAGGCATTCGGCAAATAGTCTTGTTTATGTTTGATGTATGTTTGCCCACTTGGGAACGCGTAAAATTGCCTAGCTAACAGATAGAGATTATGTTAAAATTAACATTGCTTTTACCAATTTTGTGAAAGGATTCACAAAATTGTGAGGAGCTGGCATGATTATCCAATCATTACACCTCGACGAGGCGATGTAGCTCAGTTGGTTAGAGCACAGGACTCATAAGCCTGGGGTCACTGGTTCAAATCCAGTCATCGCTACCAAGAAATGTGCCTGACTCATCATTGTCAGGCTTTTTTCTTCTTATAGCAGTTGTATTATCTCCGCGTTGGGGATGCGCTGCGGATGGGTAAAGGGGAAATCTTTGAGTACATGATGCCTTAAGGCTCGGCCAAATGAACCATGGCTGACAACTAAAATTGTTTTAGCGTCTAGCGTTTCCAAATATGTAAGTGCTAGCCGGGCCCGCTTTAGTAAAACCTCAGACGTTTCGGCATCAAGCATATCTTTGGCCGTAAGATCTAACGAATAAGGCTGACCTTCCAGCTTTCCGTAGTGCCGTTCCATAAAAAGTTCATTCAATAAGATTTTCTCTACAGGGTAGCCTGTTTCCTGGGCAATCAGGCGGGAGGTGTCATAGGCTCGCGACAAAGGCGAAGCCACAATCAAATCAATGTCTAGATTTTTGATTTTCTTACCTGCTGAAATGGCTTGCTTCCGGCCTTTTTCGGTCAAGGGGGTATCGGTGATACCGGCAAACAGTCCTGAAACATTCATCTCGGATTCACCATGGCGGATAAAATATAAGCGTTTCATGTTGCAAGAGTTATTATAGTATTAATGGACATTATTAAGACGATCAATTTGCGGCCCGGTCATTATGTTGTAGCCGTGAGCGGTGGTGTTGATTCAATTGCACTCTTGCATATGCTAGCCAACAAGTACGGCAAAAAACATAAAAACGTACGCTTTACGGTGGCACATTATGATCATGGCATACGCGATAGCTCGCACATTGACCGAGCATTAGTAAATGAAGTAGCCACTGAACATGGCCTGCCGTTTGTGTTTGAAGAAGGCATTTTGGGGGATAGCCCAAGCGAAGCTGCTGCCCGCGAAGCCAGGTATAAATTCCTACGAACGGTGCAAGCCCATACTGGCGCCCATAGTATCATCACCGCCCATCATCTTGATGACATGGTTGAAACTGCAATCCTTAATATTATCCGCGGTACCGGCCGTAAAGGTATGAGCTCGCTGCATAAATCCAAAGACGGCCTTGTACGCCCGCTGCTGCATGTACCAAAAACCCACCTTAAAAGTTACGCAGAAGCCAACGGATTGACTTGGCACGAAGATTCCACAAATTTAAACCAAGATTTCAAACGTAATTATGTCAGGCATAGTATTATTCCAAAAGCCAAGAAAACCTCACCACAGGATTACCATAAATTAGTTGCAATTTTGCGCCGCCAACGCGACATTAATTACGCGATTGATACACATCTGGAAACCATTTTGCATACCCAAGTTGCAAAAACTAAACTACGCCGCCGCGATGTAGCTGCCTTACCGTATCGGGTCGCAACCGAATTGGTGGCTGAGTGGCTTCGCCAAAACGGCAAGCGTCAATTATCGCGCTGGCTGGTAGACCGGTTAACGGTTTCAATCCGTACCGCCAGCCCGAACACTGATTTATTACTCGATGCTCATAGCAAAGTCAGTTTTTCAAAAATCAGCGCTGAATTCATTAGAGTATAAAAAATTTCACAAAAAAACTTATGTTTGTCTAGCCGCCACAATAGCTTATCTGTATAATAAGGCTCACTATGGAGAAGAAACCGTTTCGTTCAGGTAAGTCTAGTGGTGGGAATAATCGGCGCATAATCAAGAACGCTGGCTTTGTAGCTATGTTAATCCTAGTAGGCGCCGTGATATTCTCTGCCTATAACCAACCGTCTAAGCTTAAAGAAGTGCCGTATAGCCAAGTCGTGGCCGATGCTAACACTGGAAAATACGAAAAATTGACCATTAGTGGTCCTAAAGTTGAAGTGACCGAAGAAGGTAAAGAAGAACCAACATTATTATCGCAAAAAGATCCAAATTCGACGATCGCTGATGATGGCGTCGACACCGGTAAAGTAGCGGTTGAATATAAGACAGCGGCTGAAGGTGGCGGCATATGGGCGCAACTGGGAATTTCGTTGCTACCTGTTATCTTAATAGGCTTTATTTTGTTCTTTATGTTGCGCTCAGCCCAAGGGCAGGGTAACCAAGCTATGAGTTTTGGCAAATCGAAAGCTCGGCTATACGGTAATGAGAAAGACAAGATTAATTTTAAGGATATTGCTGGTTCAGATGAGGCTAAGCAAGATTTGCAAGAAGTTGTCGAGTTTTTGAAGTATCCGAAAAAATTCGAAAATGTAGGTGCCAAGATCCCCAAAGGTGTTTTGCTAGTAGGTCCTCCGGGTACTGGTAAGACTATGCTGGCGCGAGCCGTAGCTGGTGAAGCCGGTGCTCCGTTCTTTAGTATCTCGGGTTCTGAATTCGTTGAAATGTTCGTAGGCGTTGGTGCCTCACGCGTACGAGATTTATTTGCCAAGGCTAAAAAGAATGCACCGTGCATAATTTTCGTCGATGAAATCGACGCCGTTGGCCGTCGCCGCGGAAGCGGAATGGGTGGCGGTCACGATGAACGTGAGCAGACCTTGAATCAAATCTTAGTGGAGATGGACGGTTTTGAACAGGGAGCTAATGTCATAGTACTAGCCGCTACCAACCGCGCCGACGTTCTAGACCCCGCTTTACTCCGCCCGGGTCGTTTTGACCGCCGCGTCAATATTGGATTGCCGGATCGTAAAGACCGCGAAGCAATCCTTAAAATCCATTTTGCCAAGAAGCCGCTCGCGAAAAATGTCGATCTTGATGCCCTGGCTGCCAAGTCCGCCGGTAGTTCCGGTGCCGACCTAAGTAACATCGCGAATGAAGCAGCAATATTAGCCGCTCGCGATAACCGCCATGAAATTTCTCAGGCCGACGTAACCGGTGCATTTGAAAAAGTCGCCATTGGGCCAGAGCGCAAAAGTAAAGTCATGTCCGAATTTGAAAAAGAAATGACCGCCTACCACGAAGCCGGCCACGCTGTCGTCGGCCATGTTTTGCCGGACAGCGATATGGTGCATAAAGTAACTATCATTCCGCGTGGTGGTACCGGTGGTG
>JALYQI010000033.1 GCA_030855955.1 bacterium
CCAACACCTAGTTCAAAGCTTTTGCTTTCGTATTTTAGGCCATACTTTTTAGCGAGCTCTTCTACAAATTTTGCATCGGCGACCGATTCAGGCCTGATGCCATGATCAACGTGAGCCACTACCAAAGTGGTGGTAGGCGAAAGTTTGGTCGCTAAAAGATATAACAAGACGATGGAGTCTACTCCTCCGGATACAGCAACTATATATTTTCCGTCAGGCAATGAAATACTATTTAAGCTCATGTCATAATAGTATCAATGAAAAATAACAATGTGACTAATATTAGCTTGCAGGAACCGAGAGTAGGCATAGCTGTAATAATTTGGAAAGACGACAAACTTCTTATGTACAAAAGGATTGTTGAACATGGTAACAATACATGGTCAGTGCCTGGAGGTCATTTAGAAAGCGGAGAAAGCTGGAAAGAATGCGCTATGCGGGAAACCGCAGAAGAAGCTGGTATTGTTATAAATAATTTAAGTCATTTCGCCACAACCAACGATATATTTGATTCAGGAAAGCATTATGTGACTATTTGGATGAGCAGCGACTCGGAATCAGGAGAAGTACAGATCTTAGAACCAGATAAATGTATTGATTTCCAGTGGGTTGATTTAGCAAATCTCCCACAACCGCTATTTGAACCGTGCTGGACGAACTTTAAAAAAATTAAACCTGAAATGTTTAAAATTAGTAAATGAAAAAGATATATTATGCGAGGCATGGTTTGTCTGAAATGAATGTGCTTGGTCTGTTTTCTGGGGCGGGCAGCGATACAGAACTCACGGATAAAGGTCGACTGCAAGCTCGACAAGCAGGTATAAAGGCAAAAGAATCAGGGTTGAACTTCGATGTAATTATTACTTCTCCTCTCAAAAGAGCTCATGAAACAGCCTTACTAATCGCAAAAGAAATAGGGTTTCCTCATAATAGAATTATCTTGCACGATCTACTCAAAGAAAGACATTTTGGAGAGCTCGAGGGCGCACCATTTATACCGGGTCACGGCAAAAACCCTCATCTACTCGATGACATACCGGGCATTGAGACAATGGCAGAACTTCATGACAGAGCCAAAGAATTTACTGAATGGCTAAATAATCTTGAGCACGAAACGATATTGATCGTTGGACATGGCGCTATAGGTAGAGCGATTAGGCGCACAATGAGCGGTCAGACAATGTATGATCATGCTGATGCGTTTGATAACGCGACAATAAAACAATTAGCTTAACAGGGGTAATTAAGTTATAATGATCTAACAAATGGATGTTTTAACTCTGGTTCTTCAAGCGACGCTTTTTATTACGCTATCGGCGATTTGCTCTGGTCTTAACCTTTCACTTATGTCGCTAGATTTAAGTGATTTAAGACGTAAATCCAAGGCTGGTGACGTAAGGGCAAAACTTGTCTTACCGTTAAGACGAAATAGTCATTTGAGTTTAGCGGCGATTTTGCTTGGAAATGTCGGCATGGCCGCAGCAACCTCCCTTATTCTCGAAAGCAAATTAGGCGGAATAATTGCTGGGATTACCAGCACACTGCTGTTAGTAACTTTTGGAGAAATTTTACCGCAAGCGTTATTTATCAAAAATGCCTTAACAGTTACGGCGTTTTTCGCTCCGTTTCTTAGGGTTTTAATAATCATCACTTACCCTATATCTAAACCTTTGCAGCTTATATTGGACAAAGTGTTCGGTAAGCACAGAGCCAGGCTACATACCCGCCACGAACTTGGCCAAATTATCGACGAGCATTATGGAATTAATTCTAAAACCGAATTAGATGAAGATGAAGTGGAAATTATCAAAGGCGCATTAGAGCTAAGTGAAAAACGAGTCCAGTTAATCATGACCCCGCTTAAAAGAGTTTATTGGCTAGAGTCTACGTCGGTAGTTGATGCTGCTACGATAGACGAGATTAAAGATCAAAACTACAGTCGCATACCGATTTTCAATAAGGAACGAACAAAAGCCAAAGGGATATTGCTGATGAAGAGCTTGATCGATATGGATTTTGACGTTCGAAGTTACATAATTGAGGAGCTGCCATTAATACCCCTGCCAACTGTCGGCAGTCAGACTGCCCTCGATACCATGTTTCGTAAATTTATAGGCGCTCGTACACATC
>JALYQI010000050.1 GCA_030855955.1 bacterium
GTCCTTCTGAACCGAAACGTACCATCTACGCTGTAATAACATACATGGAACCTCTGATTATAAGAAATTTGCAGGTCCTTGGAGATGATATGTATATAGAACCGGTTCGAAGAGCTGCAATGGAAAAAGCCCGCGACACTAACGCGACGACTATGAGCGATGTTGTTTCATTGAGACAAGAAGATAACTCGAGAAGTAATGGTGTTATTCTGTACCATCCTATTTACCGGAAAGGAGCAAAACTGGATACAATTGCACAGAAACAAGCTGCCTTAACGGGCTATATACATGTACCTGTGCGTACTGATTTATTATTTGGAACAATACTTAAAAATAACGATGAGTTTTTTAACTTTAGAGTATTTAGTGAGGCGATGAAAAATGAAAAGACGCTGTTATATGAAGGGGAAGAAATAGATGTCTCTGATAATTTAACGCTTGTTGATACGCATACGGTTCAAAATATTGGTCAAGCATGGGATATAGAATATAACGCCGCGGAAGCAATTGTTCCTGCTTCCATAAGGGATCGTCCCCAGGGCGTCATTATCGGCGGCAGTATTTTTGCTTTTATAGTCGCAGCTATTGTTTTATTACTTTTGCAGCGGAGAACCCGAATGCTTGCCGGAGTAGAAGAAAAGCGTTTGCAACGTGCAAAAGATGATATGTTGTCGCTTGCATCTCATCAGCTGCGGACACCAGCCACCGGAGTTAAACAATACCTCGGCATGGTAATCGAAGGTTTTACAGGCAAGATTACAAAAGAACAAGAGGAAGTACTGCAACGTGCTTATGACAGCAACGAACGCCAACTACGCATTATTAATGAATTCCTGTACCTAGCAAAAGCCGAAGCTGAACGTATTGTCATCACACCGCAGAAATTCGACCTCATTGTTTTCACGAAACAAATAGTCAATGATATGGAGGCGGAAATTAAGGAAGCCGGGCATACGGTTAAATTAAATCATTCAGCCAAATTATCTTGCGTGGCCGATAAGCATTCCGCCCGGATGATAATCGAAAACCTAATCAGTAATGCGATTAAATATACGCCGGAAGGCGGTGCAATTGAAATTACCATTAAATCCAAGGATAAGTTCGCGGTTGTAGCCGTAAAAGACAATGGGGTTGGCATAGCCAAAAAACATTATAATAAGTTATTTCAACAATTTTCTCGTATTCCTAACGAATTAACTAAATATACATCCGGTAGCGGCATCGGCTTGTATTTGTCACAGGTGCTGGCTAAACAAAATCACGGTTTAATAACTGTGGAATCAGAAGTAGACCAAGGTTCATGCTTTAGCGCACACTTTCCTCGCAAATCTGTAAGAAATATTACAGCTGTAACTGGTAAATGAGATAAAGATAATAGAATGTCTAAAATGAAAATACTAGTTGTTGAAGATGAAAAAGTTCTCAATAGTGCGTACCAAACAATCCTTGAAAAAACTGGTCATGACGTGAAAGTTGCCTATGACGGCGAAGAAGCTTTAACGGTTTTAGAAAAATTTGATCCAGAAGTGATTCTATTGGATCTAAAGATGCCAAAGCTTGATGGCCTAGGGTTTCTGCGTGGCTACGAAAAAATGCAGCCAAAAAAACGTAGCAAGATAGTGTTATTTAGTAATTATGACTTGCAACGTGAGATAGATGAAGCTTTTTCTTTAGGGGTTGATAAATATGTTCTCAAGGCCTGGGCATCACCAAAGGACCTGTTGAAGATAATCGACGACGTCAGCAAATCTAAGTAGTAAAGTTTGCGGTAATCTCTTTGCCGACAGTACGAACCAACAAAGATTTATCAACAACGTATTGTTTACGTCGGTAAACTACAACCCCGGCTTTTTTAAGTTTGCTCATTTCTGAAGCTACTGTCTCACGGGTTAAGCCTAAATTATCGGCAATAAGTTGATGAGTTAATGGCAGTCCTAAATTATAAAGCCCTGTTCCAACTTCTTTTCCGTGCCTAATGGCAAGATAGAAGAATAAATACAGAATCTTATTGGCTGCATTTGATTGTTGCAAAGCTAGATTTCGCAGTAATCCACTGGCGGCTTCGCTCACTAGAAGTGATTGCAGGTGCCCAGCTGCAGATGAATCAGTCTCTGCAATCGTACGTTCCAAAGGTGCCAATTGTGCTTCTGATAAAGTTTCGTAATAAAAAAGTGCTGAACGGCTGGCCCCCATAATCCAGTCTAGCGGGAACACGTCTCCCACCGAACAAAAACCAACAACCCGTTCATTGCCGTCGTTATCAATTGCATACAACTTCAAGCTACCATCTACCACATGAAAACCATACCTTGGTATTTCACCTTGAAACAAAACTAAGCTACCTTTTGGGTAACGCTTTAGCTGTACACCTCTTACATACTCCGGTACATCGTTCATCGTATCCTCTAGTCTACTGTTTTGTAAGAGATTTTACAAAACTACTGTGTACAGTTTCACAGATAGATATCCTTAACGCAACTATTATATAAGTACTGTTTCAGTGATCCAAGCCTGGAGCGATAGCGCCTTAACAAATCGGACGAGCCATAAAAAATTAGTTAAAGCCTATTCACCTCTCAGGAGAACATCAAAACTTTCGTCGAAAAATACTTCACAAACGAATAAGACAAGGAGAAATCCAAGATGCTCTATCCAACAGTAAATGTAGATTACAAGATTAATTCGTTCCTAGAACGAAAAACCAAACAATTTCCAGAAATACAACAAATTTCACGCACTATATTCCGTGAAACTGCTTTGTAGGAATTTAGACCAGAAAGGAGATTTCTGCAATGTCAGAGTTTTATCAGCGCGTCTCATCATCTGATCCTCAGGCGCGTAATGACTATCTGCCAACAGGCAACGAACTCATGTACATTAATGTACTGGATGACAACCCTGGCATTACCAAGGCACAATATTTTGCCCAGTATTTGGTAGGACTAATAAGTAGTTTACTTCTGCTCCGTTTTCTCTTAGCGCTTTTTGGCGCAAATGAGCTGAACGGCCTAGTAAGTTTCTTGTATAGCCTTACAAGCCCTTTAACCACTACTTTCCACGGGCTGTTTAGTATCGACACTCAGTACGGCGTAGCCCGTTTTGAGGTCGAAACATTAGTAGCTATCATCGTATACATATTAGCTGGGCTAGGAATCATGCGCCTACTAGACGTATTTCGAAGTAAATAGCATCAAATAAAATTAGATAACATAAGGAGATTAAAAAATGGGACTCATTGCATGGATTATTTTAGGTGCACTTGCCGGATGGATTGCTTCCATGATTATGCGGACAAACGCTGAGCAAGGTGCAATTGCCAATATTATCGTCGGTATCTTAGGTGCCGTCATCGGTGGTTTTCTAATGCAGATGTTCGGAGCCAGTGGCGTAGATGGATTTAGCCTATATAGCTTACTAGTTGCCATCGGTGGTGCCGTACTATTACTTGCTGTTTACAAAGCCGTATCCAACCGGGCATAGAGAAAGAAAAAAAGAAAGGACCAAACCAATGGATTCATTCATATTACTCGGCATGCAATTCAGTATCATCGCGAGCGTCATTTTGGTAGCCGTAGCATACATCGTATTGACGTGTGCAACCGCAATTTGGTATTTGGTCGACTACACAAAGCACAGCTTACACCATGGTACGTCTTCGCTTGCTGCCTACACAGACAATACATCTTCTGTATTGCAAGCAAGCAAGTTGCATAACCGTAAAGTAGCTTAAATAAATTAGGAGAAACTATGGAAACAACATCCTCAAACAAGATTCTGTTGATGGGTTTGATTGGATTTGTCGCTGGCATTTTATTGGCACCTGATAAAGGTACCATAACCCGCGAGAAGCTAAAGGAAAAAGCGGATAAATTTGCAGATGAGACAACTAAGAAAACCGATCATGCAAAGCGCAAGATTAATGATTTACGCCACAAGAAAGACAAAGTCATGAGCGAGGTAGACGACTCTGTCAATGCTACTCGTGCTGAAATGACTACGTAATAAGCTCGTTCGAAAAAACATAATACTTGGTAATACCGGCTGATAATTGTCAGTCGGTATTTTTATTGCCAACGGGACTCTATTTCGTGAATCCTGTCATGTCCTAATCCGAAATAATGGGCGACTTCATGCCAGAGGGTGTGCTTGACCTGGACTTTTAAACTGTCTACGTCTTGAGCGATCTGAAGCATTGGATATTTAAAGATAGTTATCCGATCCGGCAAAACCAAATTATAGCCAGCTCCTCGTTTAGTCAGCGGTACACCTTCATACAGGCCAAATAACGCTTGATTGCCACGCAGTTGTGCAGTTTGTCTCTGAGTAAGTGAAGGTACGTCCTCATATGTAATAAGTACGTTATTCAGCCGAGACGTATACTCATTTGGTAATTCATCCAAAGATTGGGCTATCAAATCGTTAAACTGATCGTCCGTGATTTCAATCATTAAAGTATATTACCTTAGTTCTTGTTACTACGTTTGCGCTGATTTGAATCGAGGTCACGTTTTCGCAAACGTAAGTTTTTTGGCGTTACTTCTAAAAGCTCGTCGTTTTCAAGAAAATCCAAGCATTGTTCTAAACTCATGATTACTGGGGGGGTCAATTGTACTGCCCCATCGCTAGATTTTGAGCGCATATTAGTTAGTTGCTTGGCGCGGCAGACGTTAATTTCAAGATCATCACCACGGTTATTTAGTCCGATAATTTGACCTGCGTAAACTTTTTCGGCCGGACCAATGAAAGCGACACCGCGCTCTTCGACATTTTGCAGTGAATACGGAGTACTAATGCCTGTCTCAAAAGCCACAAGAGCCCCATTACGGAGTTGTTGGAGTGAAGGGCCTAATTCGGTGAAGCCTAAGGGCAAGGTGTTCATGATAATCGTACCCTTGGTGTTGGTAAGCAATATGTTGCGCATTCCTAAAGTCGCACGGGTTGGCATTTCGTAAGTAAGATTAGTCACCCCTTTATTACTATTAGTTTGGTGCTTCAAGACTGCCCGGCGGACACCTAACTCCATTTGGACGGCACCGACATGTTCAGCCGGTACTTCTATAATTACTTCTTCTAGTGGTTCTAATGTTTTACCATCTTCTAAATGAGTTACCACTTGTGGCCGGCCGACTTCAAATTCATAACCTTCTCTACGCATTGTTTCTATCAGTACGCTCAAGTGTAATTCGCCGCGTCCCGAGACTGTAAACCCTAAACCCTCTTCTTTTACCCTTAAACCTACATTGGTCTCCAGCTCTTTACTGAGACGTTCTTTCAGCTGCCGACCAGTATTAAAATCACCTTCTAGGCCTTTTAAAGGACTGGTATTTGGCCCAAGATAAATACGTAAAGTCGGCGCCTCAACCTCCAACACTGGCAAGGCTTTCGGATTATTGCTGTCAGCTAGGGTCTCCCCTATTTGTACATCGGCAAATCCAGTAAGCTGTACTATGTCACCAGCCACACCTTTATCAACTTCAAACCGGCTAACTCCATGACTCATATAGACCGTGTCGACTTTGCCCTTTATAATCGAGCCGTCTTTTTTACAGACACTGACTAAATCACCGGCTGCAACCTGGCCGCGGCTAATACGTCCGATGGCATATTTACCCTTAAAGTTGTCCCACGCCAGCGCCGTAATCAGCATTTGAAATGGCTTGTCTGCTTCCACATGAGGACTAGGGATTTCATTCATGACAGCCTTAAAAATAACTTCTAAATCGCCTGAGGCGTCTGGGTCGGCGGGAATATTGGCCCAGGCCTTACCAGCTCGGCCGTTGGCATAATACACGGGGTAATGCAACTGTTCCTCATTAACAGCAAGTTCCAAAAACAAGTCAGCTAATTCGTCTTCAACTTCACCTAAGCGGCGACCGTCTTTGTCAATTTTGTTGATGATAACAATTGGTTTGAGACCACCGGCGAGCGCTAACTTGAGCACAAATTTGGTCTGTGGCATGGGCCCTTCCTGGGCATCAACGATCAGCAAACAGCCGTCTGCCATATTAAGCGTTCGTTCCACTTCACCGCTAAAATCGGCATGTCCTGGGGTATCAATAATGTTAATTCGGTAGTCATCATGTTGCACGGCCGTAATCTTAGCTGTGATAGTAATACCACGCTCTTTTTCTTGATCTCCTGAGTCCATTATCAGTACCTGACTCATTTCAGCCTGGTTATCCCTGAATGTTTGGGATTGCTTTAATAATCCGTCAACTAATGTAGTCTTGCCGTGATCAACATGCGCGATAATTGCGATGTTACGGATTTTATCTGGATCTTGGGCACGCACTGACATAGCTTCGGGTTCCTAACAGATTACACTTTGCAAAAACGTTATATTTATTTTAGCATATTTTTTACTTAAACACAAGAGCTTTACAGCTGTTGCTTTGTTTGTGTTTGAGTCAGATAATTAAGCTTAAGCATAAAAAAATAATTAGGAGTGAAAATGAGAATTAGTGTATATAAAAACCAAACGGGTGTTGCCCATTTAATGTTAATACTTGTGGTTGTAGTGTTAGCTGGCGTAGGTGGAGCGGGTTATTACGTTTGGAACAAGCAGAAGAAGTCTGATTCCAGTAGCGGTACAAGCACCGCCTCACAAAAACAGCTCGAAGTCGAATGCAAGAAGGAAATTGATGACAAGGACTTTTGTAAGTTTGCCAGTACCGTGGACTTAAACGGGGACTACAAGGTGACGATTAACTCTACAGCTGCCGAGGGTAAATCAGTCATGATCCTTGAATCCAACAAGGGTAACACGCGCATGGCAATATCCTCAGATGGTACTGAAGAGTACGCCACGATTTCAATTGCCAATACTCTTTATACCAAAATGAGTAAAGAAGGCTGGACCAAGATGACGACCAAAGCGACGACAACTGAAGAAACGGTAGAAGAAAATACTGGAATTGATGTTGATGAAATTACCGCCGATAACACAAAATATGAGAAAGTCGGTAAAGAAGCTTGCGGCACTCTTACCTGCTTTAAATACAAGATTACTGACTCGGATAAGAATACTAGTGAGCAATTTGTATGGTTTGATGATAAAGAATATAAATTACGACGTTACACTGCTAAAGACTCCGAAGGTACATACGACATGACTGTCAGCTATGAATCTTCAGCAATTACAGCACCGTCACCAATTATAGAAACGCCGTCTGCCGAAAACATGACCCAAGCCGAAATAGAAGCTGCCATTAAAGCGGCAATGCAGTAAATGGGCTTTTTACCCGAAGACTTGTAGCACTTAGGCTTCTTTTCTTAAGTTTGTGATGAATATCACAGCAGTTAGGCGCGATTTATCAACATTGCGCTTATGTAATTCATATACACTGCAAGTGTCAAGTTAAGCGGAGGCAATCTAATGACAAAAGACTATATTATGTCACGCCCTAAAAAAGGAGCTCAGCTCCATTATGGTGACCTTTTGGACGATAGTGGTTCTGACTGGCATACCAAAGCCCGCGCCCTCCGCATGCGTCGTTGGCGCGTTCTAAAAAAAGCCAACAAAAAATTGTCCGAACAAATGAAATGGTAATTTACCAATAATTACGAAGACGCCAGTTTAAATCAGGTTCGGTAACTTCTGCAGTACTTTTTAAAGGTGCCTCAGATGCCGGATAGTTATCTACTTTAAGTACCCCTACAGTTTCACCGGCGTTTATCGTAGTATTCTCCGTTTCAAACTGTGCAGTCGTAGTATAAGTTTTACCTTTCCACCCATAAACTGTTAGTGGTTCATCAGTTACTATTTCGCTTTTTTGTGACCAATTACTTGAGACAGTTCCTATTACTTTGCCGGTAGGCACTACTGTAATTTTACTAAAACCTTTTTTGGTGGCTTGTAAGAGGGTGCTTGAGCGTGAAAATACCGACGACGTACTGGGTGCATTGAGTACGGAACCGATTACTGTAACAGTATTATTCTTATCAATCGTATGTTTGGCGGCGAATAATAAGCAGTAGCCGGCTTCATCAGTCGAGCCGGTCTTAATGCCCATAGCACCATCGCTGGTTAAAAGCCGGTTAGTACTCTTAATAAGGCCGATGTTAGGCAAAGTGGCTTGAGATTGCGTTACGATTTCAGCTAAAACAGGTTGTTTCAATACTTCTTGGCCTAAAATTATCAACTCGCTTGGCGTACTTACGGTTTGAGCCGAAAAGCCGCTTGCGTCCTTAATAACCGTTTTTGATAAACCCATATTCTTTATCATGTCGTTGGCATAATCGAGGTAGGCATCCATCGAGCCAAAATGCCAGCGCACCAGTGAATCGGCGATATTATTAGCCGAAGCCAGCAGCAGTGCCTGGAGGGCATGATATTGGGTAATTGTCTGTCCAGGATTTACGGGAACCACGGTGCCTTGCCGTGCGAGATAATTATTAAAATTTGTTGCATCGGCCGCTGTAAGCGTAAAAGTTTTGCCCTTTTCACCTTTTTTAAAGGGTGCTTCCTGCATGACAGCGAGAGCAGTGACAATTTTAGTGATACTTGCTATCGGTACCGCAGTTTC
>JALYQI010000061.1 GCA_030855955.1 bacterium
TATATTGACAATCGCCAACGATGGCGGGCTAAGCGGCGTAGTAATCAATGCTGATGGAACACTAACTATCCCTGTAAATGCAGTAGGAGGAAGTTATACAGTTACTTACCAAATGTGTGAGGTGGCAGCACCAAGTTATTGTGTAACTAGCACTGCTAATGTAGCGGTATTAGGAGCTTCAACTTCAACTTCAACAAATGCCGCCGCCGAACTTGCGGATACAGGTATCAGCGTAAACGCAACTATTACTATAGGTGCATTGCTTGTCGCTGCAGCCATCTTAACTATCAAAAGACGATATATATACAAATATAACGTCAAGCTTTAATAGCGCTTTAATTTGCCGAGTTATTTCACGCGCCAAGTCTAGCGGCGATAAGACGTCTCTGTTAACATAAGCTTAATGGAAACCGATAGTCGTAGAAAATTCTCTTTAAGTCGTACGGATACAATCTGTTTGATTTTCGTTTTGGCGCTTACTGTGGGCCTACTAGTTGCTATAACCCAGGCAGGCAGAAGCAATACACTATATAAAGATTCGCAGTCAGAAATATCTACTCTGAAATCACAGAATGAAAATCTAAAGACGACTTTACAGAGGCGTCAGCCGAGTAGCAGCGATAGGATAAAATTCGTATCAGATTTAACTCCGTTTAGTATCGAAGCGCCCAATAACTTTAAGTTTTTGGTCAGGCAAGATGCGCTTTCCAAGAATGATCCGACGACCGAGCTAGAGCTTGTTACGTCAACTGAAGATGACGAACTAGTGACATCGGAGGCAAAGTTCGGCACTACGGTTTTCAGAGTGCACAAAGACGTGTTCAAAAGCCGCGATACTGGCGCATGGGTCAAAAACGAGACTGCTAATCAGATAGATACGACTAAACTAACTCCCGAAACATTTTCCGGCATATCATGGCTGGGCTTCGAAGAGCCAAATAATCTGGCAGGGCATAGGATAACTTATTTTTTGCTGCGTGATGGCTTCGGTTATAGGGCGAATTTTTACCGCATCGGGAATTTCGACGAGCTAAAAACTTTTGCTCAAGAAACCATGAATGCTGTCAGTTTTAACTAAGGATTAAATGAGCAAAGCGAACCGATGCAAGAGCGTCGGCTTTAGGTGGGGGAGTGCTGGTTTCGAATTCATTTCGAAAATAGACGGGGGAGCTTAGCTCCCCCTATGATCAATATCGTGGTGCTTATCGCCCCATTTGCTCATAGCTTGTAGTATCTCGACAAGCCCGTCACCTTTAGCAGTTAAGCGGTAGTTATAACGTGGCGGGTGTTCGCAGTAAAGTATCTTCTCGACAACTCCGGTGTTCTGTAGCATTTCTAACCTTGAACTTAGGGTCCGGGGGCTGATACCGACGAGGACTTTCTCGAGTTGACCAAAGGTCTTTGAATCGCCGACAAGCTGGCTTAGCAGAAGCGGCGACCATTTGTCACCAAGAATACATAAAGCCGCCTTAATACAGCCAGGACGGGGCTCGACGGAGGTGGTGGATTCTTTGCGGGAACGAATTATTAATGCCATTTCCCTTCCATATTACCACAAAGTGACTTTACAAAGTATAGGCGTTCGCGTAAACTAACAATATCTCGAGTAACTTTACATAATAAAGTGACTCGGGGTAAGCAGGGAAGTTTTGAGAGCTGTTTAATAATAATTTATCGCTAAGCTTCTATGTTCTAAGGAAAAGAACAGCCAGAGTCAGTCGATTCATTCGACTGCCCTGAGCGATAGGAAAAACCTTTGGTTTGTCCTATAAGTGGAGCGAAGCGGAACGGAGAATAATGAAAAAAGTTTTAATAGTACTTACTAGTGTCCGCCCTGGCCGAGTTGCCGATAGCGTTTTGACATTGCTGCTAAATGAATTACATGCATACGAAGTCGAAATACAGGCAAGCATATTTGATTTCAAGGATAGTCCATTGCCGTTCTTCGACGGTGCGGCTTCGCCAAGCGATCCAAGTTTTGAAGCAGTAGACGACAATGTAAAAGCTTGGACTCAAGCTGTTGAGCAAGCCGATGTAGTGCTGATTGTAGCTGCTGAGTACAACTTTAGCTACACTGCGGTTATCAAGAATGCCATAGACTGGCTAGCGCCAACAGTAGTCGAAGGCAAACCTTTTGCCTTTATTGGCTATGGCTGGTCTGGCGGTTCAAAGGCTATTACTAACTTACGAGCCCTATTAACTGGCTTTCTAAAGGCTAGCCCTTCGGAGTCAGAAGCAAACTTGAATTTCATGAAGCAGATAAATCTTGATGGCTCGGTCGTTGATGCTGAATCAACCTCTGTCGCCATCCGCGGCGTCTTAGACTCGATTAAATAATTTAAGTAAAAATATATTTCCCCCGTACTAGCAACTTTATTTCGTAAAGTTACTGGTGCGGGGGTTTATAATACTTAAGTTAACTAATTGGAAGGAATCCATGAAACAAAGAATACAAAGGTTACTTTTAGCGCTCGGCTTAGTAGCGCCTATGTTGGCAGCTGTGCCAGTCCGCGCAGCAGCAGTCACGCAGTTTGACTTTACTGCGACAGAATTATCAACAAACTGGGGACCAGAGCGCATAGCTCCTTCAGGTGGGTATAGCTCTGTAACATATGCAGATAGATCCAACGTAGCAGAAATAAATATTAATAGCTCAGTGGCAAATGAGAATGTGTATTATCGAACCGAAGGAATAAAAACTTCAAAGGGTGAAGCAGATAACTTTGATGCTCCAGGTAATTTCGGCGAATCAGTAAAGATTGATCTATACTTGGATCCAGCATGGGATAGCACCGCTGTTAGAGCTGGACTTTGGACCGTAGGCGATAATAATGCAATGGGTACTGATGCGGCAAACTTTCCTTTTGGAATCCTTGAATTTGCAAATGTTACAGGCTATGAAGGTTTTAGATACTTTAATACCACTACTGGTACTTGGCAGCAAGTAGCTGGATTTACTAGTTACGGTAATTGGGCTACCCTTCAAATAACTCTTGATGCCGATGCTAACCTTTATAGGTTTTCTATTAACGGAACCGAAGTAGGAACTAGTGCTAGCCCTGAAATTAGCACGTATCTCTATAGTGTGATGTTAAATCAGCGAAACTTCGGCCGAGATGATCAAGCTGGGCTTGATCTTAATGAAGTGAGTTACACCGCTCACTGGCACGGTGGACTTGCTCCCTTAAGCGATAAGGAACTGAAGGAACAATGTAAAAAGAATGGCTGGAAGACTATGTCGGCTGAAGGTAAGCAGTTCAAGAATCAAGGTGACTGCGTAAGTTACTATGCAAGCGGTAACCGTAACAAGCCAGCTAACACATCTGCACTAAGATTCTAATATTAATTTAAGCTAAATAAATATCCGGGGCAGAAATGCCTCGGTTATTTAATTGTGGGGAATTTTACTGCAAGCATGCGTATTAATTACTAGAATAATAGTGTTACCTAAAGAAAGGATCTAGTATGGTTGTTACAATATTGGCCATTATCGGCTTGATTGCTGTCGTAGCAATGGTATTTTAGTTTACTTGCTGAAAGCTTGTATTCAGGTAAGATGAATAGATGAAATCTTACCAGCATATAGTCGTAATATATAATCCCAACAGTACTGGCAACAGCGAGGAGCTAGCCAAACAGTTTCTTAGAAACGCTAAAAAAGCATGGCCCAAAGCTGGAATTAGCCTAGCCCAAACTGAGCGAGCTGGGCACGCCGAGGAGCTTGCTGCAACCGCAGCTAAAAAACCGGGGAAGGTACTGGTTGTATCTTCCAGCGGAGACGGTGGCTACAGCGAGGTCGTAAATGGTGTGATGAAATCTGGCCAAACAACTAATGTAACTAGCGCAGTATTGCCCGCAGGCAATGCCAATGACCACAGCCGCACAATGCATGAATCGCCATTGATTGACCGGCTAAAAACTGCCAAAGAAGTCCAGATAGACTTACTTAAGTTGGATTTCACTGAAAAAGGGAAGGCCAAGACTTATTACGCACATTCCTACATTGGCCTAGGGATTACCCCCGTTATTGCTGTGGAGCTAAACAGGCACACGCTTAATGCGTTTAAAGAAATGAAGATTGTTCTAGGCCGCTTCTTAAGATACCGACCTTTCAAAATCCGACGCGGCAATAAAATAGTGCGACTTAATAGTTTGCTTTTCGCTAACATCAATCAGATGGCAAAAGTACTGACGCTTGCTTCAGAAAACAAACCGGACGATGGAAAGTTCGAGGTTGTTACTTTTCCTGCACAGCAGAAACGCAAGCTAGTTTTCAAACTGCTCAAAGCCGCTGCATCCAGCCTCAAGACTACGCGCCGTGAAACTAAATACGAATTTGAAGTTATCAAAAAAATGCCTATTCAGTTAGATGGTGAAGTAAAAGAACTTCAAAAAGGCGATAAAGTTTCAATCACTATCGCTGCAGGAGCTTTGAAAACATTAATCTAGCCACTGTATTTGGTTTTCATATCTGTAAAAATCTGAGATAATGTCAGTAGTCTTATAAAAACTAATTCCGATTAGTTTTTAAGGAGCGGTAAAGTTTTATTGTAATGACTATGAATAAAATTATTTTAATTTTATTCATTTAAAAACAACAAAACTTTACCGCGGGGGTATAGCTCAGTGGTTAGAGCAGTCGGCTCATAACTGATTGGTCCTTGGTTCAAGTCCAAGTACCCCCACCATTCGAAGCTTGCTTCGAACAAATCAAAATGGCGAAAACAAGTGTCGCCATTTTTTTGTTTGCTCTAACTCAACCTTCTCATCTCCAAAATGCAATCGGAATTACATTTTGGTACAAACAGCCCTAATATCGTGCTGGTATAATGAGTCTGGCATGCTTGATTACCTAGAAAAGATAAAAACATTTATCAAAAAGTACCAATTGGACGATGTTCGCACTATCGGTCTGATGGTATTTTGCTTTATTGTTCTGGCAGTTACATGGAGCGGGGCAAAGGCCGTGCAGTTGAATTACGCACTGCAGAAGCGTGTTGCCACTATCGAACAGCAGAACGACGTACTCCAGTTAGAAAACGAAACCCAAAAGCTTAAAAACGGGTATTATAATACCGACGAATTCAAAGAACTTGAAGCCCGTAGGGTTTTGGGAAGGGCAGCACCAGGAGAAAGTGTATATATTGTGCCCGAGAAAGTTGCTTTAGCCAATTTGAAATTACCAGAAATGCCGCTTGAAGAAGCAGCCGAAGCGCCAATAATAGTAAAATCCCGCACCCAACAAAATATGCAGGACTGGCTCGATTTCTTCCTCGGTCGATCACTATAACAACAGTTACTTTCAGCACCAGCAACCGTTTTCAATAAGTAGTGTTTAGTGTCATGTGTTCCTACTTTTTGTCCGCAAAAAGTAACAAAAACTCCTGGGCAAAGCTTGTTCTTAACTATCTCATCGCCAAGTAATACAACGTCTCGGCGGACTCCCTTTGGTCGGCCTTTCGGTCTGTCTAATTTTTATTTAAATACCTCAAGACTTTAGCGCCTCGCTTTAGTTGTATTATTGGCATTCGCTAATTAGGAA
>JALYQI010000001.1 GCA_030855955.1 bacterium
TTATCTTCCATAGTACATCCACATTGTTTACTATTTTGATTCTATCATAAAAAAATAACCCGAAGCTCTTAGTCATAAACTATACTGTTTCAAAAACGTTAGGGTTCAATTGGTGCGGGTGAAGAGATTCTAACTCTCGACCTCTTCCTTGGCAAGGAAGCGCTCTAAACAACTGAGCTACACCCGCATAACAGATTGAGATTATACATAAACGGCCTAAAACATACAAGGCATTGCTTGTGTTTTGGCCGTACACAACAGAGGTGGTACAATATGCAGGTTAAGTTTCATACTTCGACGACGTGGCGCCTTGGCCGAGCAGTTAGGCAGGGGTCTGCAAAACCTCTTAGATGGGTGCAACTCCCATAGGTGCCTCCATAATTAAAAAATAAATTTGACATATTGTCGGGCGAGTGGCGGAATTGGTATACGCGACGGACTTAAAATCCGTTGACCAAAAGTCTTGTGGGTTCAAGTCCCACCTCGCCCACCAATTTATTAATTTGGAGAAACCATGGCTGAACATAGACCCGAGCAAGATTTTCTACATTTACAAACTGACGGTAGTGGCGCGGAGAGTATTATTGTCTCAGCTTTAGGGCGGATTGGCCTACCGTTTACAACAGAAGTAATTGAAAATTGGCCTAAAGATGTCGAATCCCCAGTCTTGACTGCCAGACATGAAGGTTTAGAAGGAAGGTTTGTAGGCAACAGACAAATTTCATGGTATTTCCTGCGTGAATTAATTTCTAAATAGACGAGTATAATTTAATAGTTATTTTATTATAATTATAACAATATTAGTTTCAGGTTTAGCTCAGTTCAATGCTATAATGTAAGTACACATAACAGGGAGAAAAATATGACTTGGTTATTGATTAGTGGCGGTATTGTCGTATTGCTCGTAATTATTTTTGCAGCAATGTACAACGGGCTGCTCAAGCTCAACATCCGGGCCGATGAAGCCTGGAGTGATATTGCCGTGCAACTAAAGCGGCGTTTGGACTTGATTCCTAACCTTGTTGAGACGGTAAAAGGCTATGCAGCTCATGAAAAAGGCGTATTTGAAGAAGTTACAGCTGCTCGCTCGGCTATGATCAATGCTAAGGGTCCGGCCGAAACCGGCAAAGCCGAAAACATGATGGAGGGTGCCTTAAAGAGTATCTTTGCCGTTGCCGAAGCTTATCCAGATCTTAAGGCTAATGAGAACTTCAAAGAACTTCAGGCAGAACTAGTTGATACAGAAGACAAGATCCAAGCCTCTCGCCGTTTTTATAACGGTGTGGTTCGGGATTTTAACACTAAGCGCCGTGTATTCCCAACGAACATCTTTGCTAGTCTACTTGGATTTAACCAGGACCGAGAATTTTTTGAAGTTGATGAAGCAGAACGTGCTGAAGCTGATAAGCCCGTTGAAGTTAAGTTTTAATTTAGAACTTTAGGGTACTCACTAATGTACAGTGCCATTGACGCTAATAAACGAAAAACAGCCATTATTATGGTCTTGTTCGTACTGCTTATCGGGGGACTGGGATGGTTGTTTAGTGAACTTTATGGTGGGGGTTCGCCCAGCATAACACTAGGCGTACTTATCGGCGGACTTATTTACGTAATCATCAGTTATTTTATTTCATCCAAACTTGCCATGGCCATGAACGACGCACATCAGATTAATAAACGAGAAAACCCAAGGTTGTACCGGGTTGTCGAAAATTTAGCAATTGCCAATGGCATGCCAACGCCTAAGGTTTATCTAATTGATGATCCGGCACCCAACGCTTTTGCAACCGGGCGGAATTATGAACATGCAGTAGTTGGTGCTACAACTGGATTACTGGACATAATGGATGACAGCGAACTAGAAGGTGTCATGGCGCACGAACTCGGTCACGTAAAAAATTATGACATCAGGGTAGGGCTGGTGGCTTTTGCGATGGTGGCCGTCATAGGCCTATTGGCTGATATCATGCTGAGATTAAGTTGGTTTGGTGGAAGAGATGACGAAGATAGTGGTAATCAAATATTATTCTTCATAGGCATAGCAGCTGCTATATTGACACCATTAGTGGCTACATTGATTCAACTGGCTGTTTCTCGGCAACGGGAATTTTTGGCCGACGCAACCGGTGCTATGACAACACGCTATCCCGAAGGGTTAGCAAGTGCGCTCGAAAAGATTGGTGCCCATGGTTCAAAATTACGACGACAAAATACTTCAACCGCCCATTTGTTTTTTGCGAGCCCATTAAACGGAAAAAGTTTAGCAACTTTATTTAGTACACATCCACCGCTTGCAGAGCGGGTAAAACGCTTACGCGAAAGTAATACGCGAGTGTAGTACATGGTTGCAACAAAAAAGAAAAAACCCTCTTCGAAGCCAGCAAAAGTTTCTAGCACTTCCTCACCTGCTCGAGTACGAAAGCTGACAAGTCATAACAAGAAAAAAATCGTTCGTACTGCACATAAAATTCCCAATAGTTTTAAACTACTCGGCCGGGCTTTGCGGCATTTATGGCGTAATAAAAAACTTTTTGGCGGTATTTTTATCATCTATGTAGTGCTATATATATTGTTCGTAAAAGGTCTCGCAACTAATTTTCAAGTCGATGAAACGAGAGTTTTAATAGAAGAAACGCTTGGGGATCAGCTGGATGGATTTATGACTGCCACAACTTTATTTGGCGCCTTAATTGGAACCGCTGGAACGACCGCCAGCGAGTCGGGCAGCGTTTATCAGCTGGTACTGTTTGTTATATTCTCCTTGGCAATTATATGGGCGCTCCGAGCCACTTTTGAAGACCGCAGTAAGATTAAAATTCGTGAAGCCTTTTACAAAGGCATGTACCCCCTAGTACCATATGTCGTAGTTGGGTTAGTAATTATATTGCAGCTAATACCAGCTTTAGTAGGTATTAGTGTGTACAGTATTGTGATTGCTAACGGTATAGCCGTGAATACGGTTGAGCAAATTGGTTGGCTTTCACTGATGTTATTACTTGTTGGCTTATCGGTCTACCTGGTAAGCTCTTCGGTTTTTGCGAGCTACATCGTGACACTGGAAAAAATGGCCCCGATGCAGGCATTGCGTTCTGCACGCAAACTGGTAAAGTTCCGCCGTTGGTCAATCCTTCGAAAAGTACTATTTTTGCCGGTCATGATAGCCTTATGCTTTATCGCCGTTTTTTTTCCGCTTGTGCTGGTATTGCCGGTGGTAGCCGAGATCTTATTTTTATTGTGCAGCTTGGCACTTATTTTTATTGGCCACGCCTTTTTGTATGAATTATACCGGGAATTATTATGAATCAGACCCAGGCACAAGATCGAATCAATAAACTCCGTAAACTCATAAATGACTACCGATATCACTATCATGTATTAGACGAATCGACGATGAGCGAGGCTGCAGCTGATAGTCTCAAGCATGAACTGTCCCAATTGGAAGAGCAATTCCCTGATCTTATTACCACTGATTCACCGACTCAGCGGATAGCCGGCCAAGCGCTGGACAAGTTTAAAAAAATCGATCATTCACATCCAATGATGAGTCTGAACGACGTCTTTAACCGCGATGAGGTTGAAGCTTGGGTAAAACGAACCGATAAACTACTACCAGGTCGTAGTCACGAGTATTTTTGCGATATTAAAATGGATGGCCTAGCATGTGCATTGATTTATGAGGATGGAAAGTTTGTCCAGGCTATTACACGTGGTGATGGACGGGTTGGCGAAGACGTTACAATGAACGTGCGGACGATTCACAATGTACCAATGAATTTGCGAAATGGCCAACAATATCAAGGCTTCTTAAAAGGTCGCACTGAAATCCGCGGCGAAATAATTCTAAATAAAGATGATTTTTTAAAACTAAATAAGCAACGAGAAGCTGCCGGCGTGCCGCTATATGCTAATCCGCGTAATTTGGCGGCCGGAACAATCCGCCAGCTTGACCCACGTCTGGTAGCAGAGCGGCCTCTGCAATTTAGGGCATATGATATTTTTCATGATCTTTCACCTATACCTACGCATATTTATGCTTATCAAGCAATTAGGGCGCTCGGAATTAACGCTAACGTTCAAGCGAACACTGTTAATGATGTTGATGCCGTTATGAATTTTGTTGATGAATGGGAAGAACGGCGGCATGATTTGCCATTTAATACCGATGGGTTAGTCATCAAGATCAACGATCGTAAGGCCTATCAGGATTTAGGTTTTGTCGGCAAAACACCGCGCGGGGCCGTTGCCTACAAATATCCCGCCGAACAATCGACGACAATCGTAAAGGATATCGTTATAAGCATCGGACGTACGGGTGCAGCCACACCCGTAGCTGTCTTCGATCCGGTGGTGGTAGCTGGTACGAGGGTGCAACACGCCAGCTTACACAACGCTGATGAAATTAAGCGCAAAGATATACGAATTGGCGATACGGTTATTATTTACAAAGCTGGTGACATAATCCCGCAAGTAGAAAAAGTTTTATTAGAACTTCGCCCCAAAGACGCCAAGACGTATTTAATGGAAAAAGAACTATACCGCCAATATCCCGTACTCAAGTTTGAACGTCCTGAAGGCGAAGCTGTATATCGTGTAAAGGGCGCGACTGGCCCGCTGCTTCTCAAGCGTGCTTTGGCACATTTTGCCAGCAAAAGTGCTATGGACATAGATACGCTAGGAGAAAAAAACGTCGAAGCTTTAGTTGACGCTAAACTAGTGACGGACCTAGCAGATATTTTTACCCTCAAAAAAGAGGATGTATTAAATCTAGAAAGGTTTGCAGAGATTTCTGCAGTTAAATTAATTGAAGCTATCAGTGTAAAGCGGCAACCAACCCTCGCACGGTTCATCTACGCGCTTGGCATCAGGCACGTTGGCTCACAAACAGCCGTTGATTTAGCCAATCATTTCAAATCACTCGATAGTTTAGGCACGGCAACTTATGAAGATTTAAAAAAAGTCGAAGGCATTGGTGAGGTTGTGGCGGATTCACTCTTGGGTTGGTTCGTAGATGACGATAATCAAAACTTATTATCAAAATTCCGAAGTTTAGACGTATGGCCTAAGAACGTTAAACATACCGGTGGCCCATTAAGTGGCAAAAGTTTTGTTATTACCGGCACGCTTGAATCCATGGGCCGGGAAATCGCCGCCGAACGCATTCGTGCGAGGGGCGGCACGTTTCAGTCTAGTGTAGCCAAGGGGACGAGTTATTTAGTCATGGGCACAAATGCTGGTATATCTAAAGCTGATAAAGCCCGTAGACTTGGTACCGAAGTGATAAATGAAAAGCAGCTACTTGCTTTACTCTCCTAAGTTTAGGGAACTTACGCTACAATAGTGAAAACAAACGGAGTGTTGCATCTGAATGATTGATCTAATTAATCCTATTGCCAAAGAGGCCTTAAGCCTTAGTATGGAAAAATACTTTGCCAAATGGGATGAGTATGTGGCACGCATGGGAATCTATGGCATTGCCGAAAAAATGCGGCCGGTCGCTATTGGCTGGAAGGTGGCTTCGCGCTCCGAATACCGCAGGGTGATGAGTGTACTGGATAATTATGCTCTTCAGATTCATAGCGTCACTGTAGGTAAACGTAAATTTGCCAGTGTTATCCTAGAAGAACCTTTGGCCCGCGGCATTAATACCATTAAAGTAATTGAGCGCCGCAGCGGCTCGCGCGATGTCGTTGGACTCGATCATGTCGATTTTTACTTGCCGATGATTGAGGGCGTGGCCGAAATGCTGGAGCGTGGTGAAGCTAACTGGCGTCGCCAAGGAAACGACACCTACAAACGCATTAGCGTACGCTTTGGTCCGGAATCTTTATATGAGGCAAAGATTGTTGATCATACAATTTTAAATATCGCGGCAGATGAACTTAATTACGCAAGTCAAAGAATCTTAAATCCGTCTTCCCGCCCTAAAAAGTCAAACATGGATTAACTAGTGCCGTTTGCAGGAAATATGACTGACTTTGAACTGAGCATTAGGCAACAGTATAGACAAGCTCAGGCAGGAGAAGCAGAGTATCCCGAAGTACTTTACTTCCAACACAGGGAACCCCGTACGGTTAGAGAGTCTGGACTTTACGTGAATTATGATGATTTCACCGATGTTATACCGGATTTACGAATAGCAGGTGAGCCAGTAACGGCCCTGTATCATAGCTTAGTATTACATTTCTCGCGTAGGGTCAGCTCCGAGTTTTATAACCATGCCCATGGGGAACTGCTCTATAATTACGCGAACCATTCAAGGTGGAACCGGAGCGCGACAACCTACCGCTACTGGTTACTGGGTGCCACTTTGTTACCTTATGCTGCCACAAAAGTAGATGTCGAACATAAAATACATGGCTTAGGCGAGAAGGGCCGTATGGTTATGAGGGCCGTATTGCTGGAGGAAATTGAAAACGAAGCAATTGTATTAGGAGAAGATAAGGAAATAACGGGTTAAAAATAATATGGTGGAGCATAAGGGATTCGAACCCTTGGCCTCTTCCATGCCATGGAAGCGCGCTAGCCAACTGCGCCAATGCCCCTTAAACAGGGGTAATTGTACCAGTTTAAGAGATAAAAATAAAGTGTTGGTAGGTGATATACTTAAGGATAATGAAAAAAATATTAAAACAGTTGGTTGTTGCTGTTTTAGGCATGCAGGTTAGGCGCTTACGCAAAAAAAACGATTTTAAAATCATTGGCGTAGTGGGGGGCATTGGCAAAACCAGTACCAAAATGGCCATTGCTCACACTTTATCCGGGTTAGATATACGAGTGCGCTGGCAAGAAGGTAACTATAATGATATTGTCAGCGTGCCCATGGTATTTTTTGGTCATGAAATGCCGTCGTTGTTAAATCCTTTGGCATGGCTGAAAATTTTCCTTTTAAATTCGATTCAAGTATTAAAACCATATCCATATGATTACGTTATTGTCGAACTAGGTACGGATGGTCCTGGACAAATTACAAAGTTTAAAAAATACCTGCAGCTAGATTACGGAATTGTTACGTCCATTGTATCCGAGCATATGGAGCAGTTTGGTGATATGCAATCTATTGCCGAAGAAGAATTATCGGTTACATCGTTCAGTAAGCAGATTATTTATAATGCTGATTTTGTAGCAGCTGACCATAGACCATTGTTGCAAGAAACTTCTATTTCATACGGTATGCATAGTAATGAGGCTTCCTATCGTATATCGAACGTTTTTCAGTCAGCAGGCGGCATTGATGCAGATATAAAATATCAAAATGATATTTTACTGCACATAACGCAAGAAATTGTATCAGAAGTCCAATTTTATTCGGTCTTAGCCGCTGTGGTAATTTGCCACCAGCTTGGTATTAAATCCGTAGATCTTAAGCAAGCTTTACAATCCATCCGTCCAGTTAGTGGCCGGTTGCGACGATTGCGGGGAATTAACAATAGTACAATTATTGATGATACGTATAATGCCAGTCCAGAAGCCGTTAAAGCTGGTTTAGCCGCATTATATAAACTGCAGTCACCGCAAAAAATAGCGATCTTAGGAAACATGAATGAACTTGGGGCGATGAGCGCACAGGCACATAAAGAAATTGGTGAACTTTGTGATCCTTCGCAATTAAAATTGGTCGTGACTATCGGGCCTGATGCTAATGCTCACTTGGCACCAGCTGCTGAAGCAAAAGGTTGCTTGGTACGATCATTTGATAATCCATACGATGCCGGCGAATATGTGGAGGGAAAAGTAGAACCACAGGCCATTATTTTTGCCAAAGGTTCTCAAAATAAAGTTTTTGCCGAAGAAGCCGTCAAACAACTGCTGGCTGATCCTGAAGACGCGAGTAAATTGGTCCGCCAATCCCCAAACTGGCTAAGTAAAAAATCTAAGGCTTTCCCAAAAAATTTTTAGCGCTCTACTGACATACGTACTAGCTTGTCGGTAAGCTCTGGCATTGTCAGTCCAGTTTTTGCTGCCATCTTAGGGAAAAGACTTTGTTCGGTCATTCCAGGGATTGTATTAGTTTCTAGTAAAATTAATTTACCATCCGATTGCAGTATAAAATCGGTTCTTGAGAAATCGCTACAATCTGTTGCTTCATGAACTCTTTCGGCTAATGATTGGCTAGCCAGCTGATCCTGCTGACTGACATTTTCGGGCGGGCAAAGTTCCTGTGTTTTGCCGTTGTATTTATTTTCATAATCAAATTCGCCATTTTGAGGCGGTATTATTTCTATTACCGGCAATGCTGATTCTCCTAAAACACCAACAGTGATTTCGTCACCTACTATCAAACTTTCTACTAGCAATTTATCATAAATCTTAAAAAGCTCTTTTACTTCACTACTTATTTGTTGTTTAGTCTGTCTGATTATGATGGTATCAATGCTTGAACCTCCATCAATCGGTTTGACAACGTGTGGCTGCTTGCTTAGATTGCTACCATTGTACTGCTCGAAGTTATAAGCATAGCCCTCCGCCAGATCAAATCCTAATCCAATCATTTTATGACGGTAAGCAACTTTATCCATACATAGCGACGAAGCTTCAGAGCCACTGCCAACAAATTTGATACCATGATCCTCTAATCTACGCTGCAATGTTCCGTCCTCGCCTCCTACTCCGTGCAAAACTGGAAATACAACATCACAGTCAGCTAACTCTTCAATAGTGGCTGAACTATCGAGGATTTTTACTGTGTGTCCTGAGGCTGACAGAGCACTAGCTACAGCATTACCCGATCGAAGGGAAATCTCTCTTTCTTTAGATTGACCACCGCAAATTACATTTACTTTCATTTCAAGATTATATAACTAGTAATACAGTTTGCGATACAATAAGTACATGGCAAAGATCTATCCTTATGCACATTTTGGGAAAGACCTGATTCCTATCGAACAGGCTAATTTAAGTATTGCCAGCTCGGCAGTGTTGTATGGTCTAAGCGTCTATACGGTTTTTCCTGTTAGCAAATCGCCGAAGGGACTGCTGGTCTTCAGACTGCAAGACCATTGGGAGAGGCTAGTAAACTCATCCAAAATTATCGGCTTGGATTCGGAGCATGATCACTGGAACATGCATAGTTTTACCAGAGCTGTCGAAGCTGTCATCGCCAAAAACCAGATTGACGAAGATGTCTTTGTACGAGCGACCTTTCATGTTGATGAGCTTGTTCCTGGTACGCGCTCACGCCGACTTCACACTACGCTCAGTATTTTCTTGTATGAGGCCAGCCCGATTGTGCCGCAACACGGAGCCAGGCTCAAAACCAGTGTTTGGAGACGAATCCCAGACCAATCAATCCCGTCGCGCGCCAAAGTAAATGGAGCCTATGTTAATTCGGTTCTAGCCAAACAAGACGCCATCGATAGCGGCTACGATGACTGTATATTCCTTGACGGTAGCGGGCATGTCTGCGAACTTTCTGCCGCCAATATTTTTATAGTACGTGAAGGCAAGCTGATTACACCAGATACCACATCCGATCTTCTGGAAGGTATTAACCGCCGTACGATTATTGAATTAGCTCAGGAAGCCGGCATAGAAGTAATTGAACGGACTGTGGATTTTACGGAGCTTTATATTGCCGACGAAGTGTTTGCCTGCGGCACATCGGCATTTATTGCACCAATTAGTGAAATCGATGCACGCCTTATCGGTGACGGAAAACCAGGTGAACTGACAAAGCAGTTGCGTGAACTATGGCAAAAATGCTTGCAAGGTGAAGCCGGTAACAGCAGCTGGACGACATTGCTTAACTGACCCAAAACGCTTGTGTTTGATAGAAAATAGTTGTGTACAATTAGGCCATGAAAGCTATGAATGGCGAGGTGGCAGCGACTGATTCAGTAATGTTGATGTCGAAGCCCGGCATGCACGAATTCAGCCTGGTCCAACACGCTGACACTAGCGGCTTAATAATCATTAGAGGGGAACAAATCGAGGGGGTGCAAGAGGTTGAACTTCCTCCAGTGGAATTCTTTACCGCCAGAGCTCTCTTTATTGCTGTCGATATTGCCCGTAGAACGAAAGAACTAACTTCCGCTTTTCAACAATTACCACAGCACCCAAGAGCAAGTCATAACACCATAAAAAGAGCAGTCGGCGTCTTAGCCAACCCAGAAATCGTACCAGCCCTGCACTATAATATTATTAAAGCAGGGAAAGTGGCCGAAACAGTCATATGGTTAACCAGTGATTCAACTGACTTAGGTCCCTCCGGAGCTATAGCTCTGGCCCTTTATACTAGATATCAAAAAAAGGGTGATCCATCGGCAGCCAAAGATGCTTATGACAATTTTATTAGAACTCATCACCTAGGTAAAATAGAACCCAAAAGCTTTGTCAATAAGCACCTTTATCAACTGCCAAAAGCAACTACCGCAACAGATAAAACCACTTTAGAGAGTAATACGGAAGAAGAAAATAAAACGGATAAAAAAGATGAAACAGAACAATTTATTCTCGATAGAATAGCCCTGCAAGCTGAATATCCTAAAAAGAAAGCAGCCGAACTGCTGAATTTGAAAAAAGGTGAAACCATAGAAGTTGAAAAATTTATTGCAACTATAAATCCTCCCGGTTGGGATATCTTAGTCGAGCGGGAAATAAACCAGTTAGCAAAAGAAGGTGAAATAGAAATAGTACGCGACAAAAGTCGCCATCGGGTCTATAGAAGGCCCAACCGCGAGTGACAAATATTTTAAAGCCAATCTTTTTACTACTTGAATATTAATTGTTCTTAGTTCATTTACTTAAATAACAGAGATAACGTACAATACTCTTGTTATGCAGAGGTATAATCCAAAAGAAATTGAGCCACGGTGGCAAAAAATTTGGGACGAACAGCAGACATATAAAGCAGATCTGCAAAGCGATAAGCCTAAGTATATTGCCATGAGCATGTTTAATTACCCTAGCGGAGCCGGTATTCATATAGGTCATGCCATGAATTACACCATTTCTGATGTCATGGCCCGTTACAAACGCCAGCAAGGCTACGAGAGTTATCATCCAGTCGGCTGGGACGCTTTTGGACTGCCAGCAGAAAACTACGCTATCAAAAGCGGGATATCACCTCAAGCTAGTATGGATAAGATTATACCTAGCTATCATAAGCAGTACAAAGCCATGGGTTGGAGTAATGACTGGTCCAGAGAAATCTCTACACACGAGCCCATCTATTACAAATGGACACAATGGTTATTTAATCAAATGTACAAAAACGGTCTAGCCTATCAAGATGCACGAATGCAATGGTGGTGTACCAAGTGTCAAACAGTATTGGCTAACGAACAAGTTATCAACGGTAAATGTTGGCGACATGAAGGTCCCGATGACCCTATAGTTGAAAAACGCGAAGTCAAACAATGGTTTTTTAAAATTACCGATTATGCCGAAGAGTTACTGGATGCAACCTATGCCTTGGACTGGTCGGAAGTCGTGAAAATAGCGCAAAAAAATTGGATCGGTAAGTCAAAAGGTGCAGAGATTAAATTCGCATTAGATGGAAATGATGAAATCTTAACAGTATTTACAACTCGTCCCGATACGTTATTCGGCGCAACATTTATGGTTTTAGCCCCAGAACATGAATTAATTGAAAAAATTACTACCACCGAGCAAATATCGGCAGTTGAGGAATATATAAAGCATGCTACGAAAAAAACCGAAATTGAACGCCAGGCTAACAAAGAAAAAACCGGAGTCTTCACCGGTGCCTATGCGATTAATCCCGTAAACAACGAAAAGATTCCTGTGTGGGTTGCGGATTACGTATTAATGGGCTACGGCACCGGCGCTATCATGGCCGTGCCCGCCCATGATGAGCGGGATATGGAATTTGCTGAAAAGTGTAATCTACCTGTTATTAGTGTAGTACAAACTCCTGATGGTGAACCAAGTGCCGAAGGTACAATAGAAAATTCTGATTTATACAATGGCTTACCATCAAGTGAAGTAAGGGAAAAAATCGTTGCCGATTTAGCTGTAAAAGGCTTGGCTGAAGAGAAAACGATATTCAAATTACGTGACTGGAGTGTTACCCGTCAGCGTTACTGGGGCGCACCAACGCCTATTATTCATTGTCCAAGTTGTGGTCCTGTTTTGGTGCCGGATGAAGATTTGCCGGTAGTTTTACCCGAATTAACCGATTATGCTCCGAGTGGTGACGGTCGCAGTGCCTTGGCACGGGCTACGGATTGGCTTAAAGCCGATTGTCCGCAGTGTGGCGGGCAGGCCGAACGCGAAACTGACACTCTGGATACTTACATCGACAGCAGCTGGTACATGCTACGTTACTTTGATCCGTTTAATGAGCAAAAAATATTTGGAAGTGACGTAGCCAATAAATGGATGCCTTTAGATTTCTATAACGGTGCCGATCATGCCACCGCCCACATGATTTATGCTCGCTTTATTACAAGATTCTTACACAAGATCGGTCTTGTTAACGAGCCCGAGCCATTTAAAAAATTCCTGTTCAATGGCAAAGTTACTGCTAGTGATGGCCAGATGTTCAGCAAGAGTAAGGGTAATGGCGTGGACCCTTTGGATATTATTGAGCAGGGTTATGGGGCAGATGCTCTGCGTACTTACTTGATGTTCGCTTCACCACTTGATCTCTGGACAAAATGGGATCCGCAAGGTGTACCGGGAACGTATCGTTTCTTAAATCGAGTGTGGAATTTAGTGCAAGAATTTGATGAATCAGATACCAAAGATGAAGGTTCAAATGCCCCTTTACGCATTATTCATCATGCAATTTTTAAAGTCACTAAAGATATTGAGGAATTAAAATATAACACAGCAATCGCAACTATGATGAAGGCCACTAATGAACTATACGAACTCAAGGCCAAAGATAAATATGCCGATAAGCAATCGTGGAAATCAGCCTTAGAGTCATTAGTTGCCCTACTCGCACCGTTTGCTCCACACACGAGTGAAGAATTATGGCATCAGTTAGGACATGATACATCAGTTCATCAAGATAGCTGGCCGAAGTGGGATGATAAGTTTCTTACCAAAGATACGGTTACCATAGTAGTACAAATCAACGGCAAAGTACGTACGCAGTTGCAACTACCAACTGACGCTGATAAAGCAGTTATTACAGCCACAGCCAAAGCTGATCCGAAAGTCCAAGCCTATTTAACTTCCGGGCTTAAGAAAACCATATTCGTACCGGGTAAACTCATCAACTTTGTCGTTTAAAATGTTGAGAAATTCATAGCAAGCTGAGCCACCCTTGTAAAAAAGCTTAATTTCAGCTATACTGAGCGCTGATTTTAAGTTTAACGATAGATAAGGAGAGTCAAGAAGTACTTCTTATGGGAAAACCCAAGAAACGAACATCGCACCGAAAAACGGGTTTACGCCGCAGCCATTTAGTTGTGAAGTTAGCTCGTTCTGTGAACGCAAAATCACCGGTAAAAGCTTTTACGACTGTACGTGAGTCCAGTAAAAAAGCTGTTCCCGAAAACCACGTAAAGTAGGGTATACTGATACCAACAGTAACAACCGCGGAAAGTTAACAACTATACATGGCATCAAACCGGCATTTAGGTCGTATCGTTGCACTTCAGACGTTGTATGAGCAGGATTTTCGCCAGGAAGCCGGCGACGAGACGTTCGAGGTAGCTGAAGTCTTATCCCGTAACATATCTCGTTACAGGGAAACAATTGACGATACGGAATTCATCGAGAAGCTGGTAAGTGGTGTCACTAAACACTTATCCGAATTAGACGAGGTTTTGCAGCCACTGGCGCCCGAATGGCCGATTGAACAGATAGCTCGCATGGACCGGGTGGTCTTGCGTATCGGATCCTACGAGCTACTGCATGCTAAAGATGTACCGCCTAAGGTGGTTATAAACGAAGCGGTAGAGCTTGCCAAAGCTTTTGGTGGTGATAACAGTTCGAAATTCATAAATGGAGTGCTTGGATCGTTGCTTCGCCAAAAGGAGGGCGATACGGCACCAAAGACCCAGAAAGCAGGCAAGTAATGGCCGACAAAAAACCTTCGAAGCCTACCGAGCCTGATTCGTCAGAGAGAAGAAAACGCGACTATATTAAGAAAATGATGAAACGACCGACAATGAAACGACCCACACCAATTAAAGGGTTTAAGACCTTTATCCATAAACGACGTCCGGCAATATCTGAGGTGGTACGCGAACCTACCGCTGGTGGTATAGTTTTTCGACGTAACAATAAAGGTACAGTGCAGTTTTTATTGATTCAGGATGCCAAAGATCGCTGGACTATTCCAAAAGGCCACATCGAGCCGGGCGAAGATTCCAAAACGACCGCCAAGCGTGAAATAACCGAAGAAACTGGCTTGGAACAAATGGATATTATACAGTGGCTGGGCAAAATAAATTTCCGTTACCGCCGAATAACCAGCCTAGTACTTATGACGACGGAAATATTTTTGGTGCGCGCCAAAGGCGATACCGACAAATTAAAGCCAGAGGACTGGATGAATGATTGTAAATGGCTCGATGCCAAAGACGCACTAGATAAAATTGAATACGAAGACATAGGAAAGCTCATGCTAGTAGCCTTAACCAAAATCCGAAAGGGTAATTTGTAGAAAAATGCAGGACGTTGCTAGTTATCAGGCTTTTGCATTGGATAAGTTAGGGGTGGTATTCAATGATATCTCACTGCTTGTAACTGCTCTTACTCACCGTAGCTACGTAAATGAACATCGATCTACAGTCAAAGAGCACAACGAACGGCTGGAATTTTTAGGTGATGCGGTCTTAGAACTCGTTGTTACAGAATATTTATATACAAACTATTCAGAGCCGGAAGGAATCTTAACCAACTGGCGCAGCGCTCTGGTGCGCACTGAAAGTATTAGCGCTGCTGCTGTAGCATTGGGGTTTGAGCCCTTCTTAAGGTTGAGTCGTGGTGAAAAGCGTGGCACCGACCGTGCTCGAGCCCAGATTTTGGCCAATAGTTTTGAAGCCGTGGTAGGCGCGGTTTATATCGATAAGGGCTATGAAGCCGCCAAAGCCCTGATAGAAAACATTATCCTTAGTACTTTCAAGAAGATACTTGAAACCGGATCTTGGATGGATCCAAAATCGCGCTTACAAGAATTGTCACAAAGTAATTTAGGCTTTACGCCAAATTATAAAGTCATGGACGAAGCCGGGCCGGATCATGACAAAATATTTACAGTCGGTGTCTATGTAGATACAAGAATGTATGGCAAAGGCACCGGGCCCAGCAAACAATCCGCCCAGCAAGCCGCCGCCGAAGAAGCGCTTACAAAGATAGAAGCTAATAAGTAGTTTTATAATGTTATTTGTCGAAAGAACGAGTACTTTGTATTGACAACAGGGGCGGTAATCTGTAAAATAGTTTAGATTGTTAAAGAAGGTAATCATCAAGCATCTGCCTGATAGAAAGTTAGATTTATTTAATCCTTATGCTCGCGATTCGCATGCAACGTACTGGCCGCAAAGGTCATGCCCAATTCCGTCTGGTAGTCCAAGAATCCCGCCGCTCTCCAAAAAGTGGTAATATTGTCGTTGCCTTAGGTAGTTATGATCCGCATAGCAAAGTTGTTAATGTCGATAAAGATAAAGCTTCATTTTATTTAGAGCACGGTGCTCAACCTTCTACCCGGGTAGCGGTACTGCTACAAAAAGAAGGTGTGAAGTTGCCTAAATGGGTTAATATCGAGCAGTTCAAACAGCGAGCTATTAAGAATACTGATAAATTACGTCGCAACCGACCCGCCGAAGAACCAAAAGCTGAAGTCAAGGAAGAGGCACCAGTTGCCGAAATCGAAACTGAAGTAACCGACACACCTGAAGTTGCAAGCGAAGTTACGGAAGAACCAGTTGAAAATACTGATCCAGCCAAAGCAGAGACTGCTGACGAATCAGCCGAGACTTCCGAAGAAGAGTAAAGCCTTAAAAACAAAAAGCATAAGCGCCGCTTGTCAGGTACGCTATTAGATTTGTATAATGTAAGGGTCATAAATAGCTTTCTTGAAGGGAGACAGTCACATGAGCAGTATTGACCAGCAATTTGTAGAATATATCGTAAAATCCTTAGTCGGTAAGCCAGATGAGGTCAGTATCGAACGCCGCATAGATGAAAAGGGTGTACTTTTGGAGCTCACCGTAGACCCTGAAGACCTTGGCCGTGTTATCGGAAAACGCGGGGCAACAGCCCAAAGTTTACGAACACTACTTCGTGCACTTGGTACTAAGAATGACGCTCGTTATAACCTCAAAATCATTGATAATGGCGTAGAAGGTAGGGACAAGGAAGGCAGTGGCGGTGGCGAGGGATGGAGCAGTAAGCCAGCAAAAAGTGATGACACACCGGCAACTTTAGCAACAGCTAGTGATGACGATGCAGCGGCTGACGTTATTTTAGAGGAAAAGACCGAAGACAACAGCGAGTCAATTAAAAAAACACGTAAAGAACTAGAAGATCTCGACGATCTAGATATCTAACTTTATCCATTCTTTTGGCACATTTTGGGCGAAATTTTTTGCATCTCCGCTTCGGTGCTCAAATTTCGTACAAATTGCAGTCAAAAATAATGCTTAAAGCAATGCGTATATAAGGCAATAAGAAAAATATGTTATAATACATATACAGTGAAAGTTCAAATTATATCTTTATTTCCTCAGGTATTTGAGCCGTACCTCAGTGCCAGTATGCTCTGGAAAGCTGCTGACAAAGGTATTGTTGAATATAGCTTGATTGATCTACGAGAATTTGGGCTCGGACCACGTAAAACCGTAGATGATACGCCATATGGTGGTGGCGACGGTATGTTACTAACCCCCGGGCCTATAGTTGCAGCCATTGAGTATGCCAAAGAAATCGATCAGAAGGCTACCGTATTATTACCCACACCCCGCGGAAAATTGTATAAGCAGTCGGATGCAAAAGCGTTGGCAGCTAAGGCTAATGGATTAATTATTGTATGCGCACGTTACGAAGGTTACGACGAGCGTGTTACTAATTGGGTAGACGAACAATATTGCATTGGCAATTATATACTCACCGGTGGGGAATTGCCGGCATTAATTATAACCGATTCCGTAGTACGATTGTTGCCAGGTGTTTTGGGCGGTGAAACATCGACTGAAATAGAATCATTCCAAGAAGATAATAAATCTATTGAATTCCCCCAGTACACTCGTCCGGAAGAATTTAGCGGTCTAAAAATACCAGGAGTCCTAAAAAACGGCAACCACGCCGAAATCGCTAAATGGCGAAAGGAGCAAAAATGAACAGAAAAGTATTTGTTGATGCAAGTGAAAGATTTGCTGTACGCAGGGAGCTTGCGGCTCTTGAGTCGGGTTCAAGCGAAACGCGGATAGCTTTAGATTGTATGCGTCAACAGCCCGGACAATTCATTGATTTCTTGAGTCAATACAACAAAGATGTCTCTGGCGCCCTTGATCTAGTACGCGGGGAAGGTTTTGAAGTGAGAATTGCCGGAGAAGAAGTGGATATTACAAGTGACCAAGAACGTGTCCTGCCGAGCTCCGAATACGGAGTCTTCTATATAAAAGGAAAAGATCGGCCCCTGCAACCAACTCTTTATATCGGGCAGTCCACAATCATAAATCAGTTCCACCGTTTTGGGCCAATATTTGCTGAAGCAGATGGGCCTGAGATACAGAAACATCAGCTCGGTGCAACTGTTGCCGCGAGTTGCTGGATGGCACTTGGAAAATGGACTGTGGACACCATAGACCCCAGAAATGTAGAAGATCCAGAAACAAGCCTCGCGAGCTTAAAAGCACTATCATCTTTTACCGGCATTTCCCCCGAAGTTGTTATGTCAGATGATAATGCGGAAAGAATCGAAGACATAATGAGCTTGATTGCCTACAGAATGGCGGGAGGTATGGCCTACGCAGGTTTAGCTACATATCTAAAAAATAATAAGCACGAAGATAATGACTTGCCGCATTCTGGATCTATATCGGTCTTACAATATACAATGCGAAATATGTTTGAACTTCAGCGTGTAGAAAACCCAGAAAGTATACATCCGACAGTTTTTGCTCTAGCCTACCCATTATCAAGAAAAGACGTTATAGAAGTACTTGATAATCTAGGGCCAGTTGCAAAGGAGCTACAAGATCAAGATGGCCTTCCTGCGTTGTTTTAGTTAACTATAAAAACACCTTATAATCTGTTAAAATAATTCAGTCCTTCTTGCTTCTAGCAAATTGTTGGGAGGAGGAAGCTCTGTGAAGTTTTAAGTGGTAACGGGGCAACTGTACTTTGCCGGTAGCGCAGAAACCGCACAATTACACTCCGCGACGATGGGGATTGGCCAAGTGGTAAGGCAGTGGATTCTGGTTCCACGATCGGGGGTTCGAATCCCTCATCCCCAGCCAAGTTGTACTTATAGTCGCGAAAGCGGCTTTTTGTATCCGTTCGGGCTGGGTTCTAACCATTAGATATTCATCTTCGAGCTGTTTATACCCGTTTTCTATCGGAGCAAGCCAAGGATGCGGTGTAAATTGGAATTTACCTTCTAAAAGCACTGGGTTCGAACCAAGATCGGCCATTATTTCTTTTTTGACCTCAATACCACCATTCATAAAGCGCTCTCGACCATGAACTGCCAGTTCAAATGTGCGAGTAAATGTACCGTACCAGCTATCAGCCCTTCGTTTAGTATCTTCTAATTCTGCCTCTAACTTTATGATCTTAGCTTCAAGTTCCTTCTTTTCGGTACGAAACTCCGCTTCATCAATCATTTCTTTCGCGGCCATGCTAATTAATTGCTTCATTTGTTTGTGATAGGA
>JALYQI010000012.1 GCA_030855955.1 bacterium
ACAAATTCCTCTACTTTTTTGCCTGATTCTTCGGCCTTTTCAGCTATCTTAGTGCCGTGTTCATCTGTTCCGGTCGAAAATAACACATTCGAGCCCTGTTGCCTGGCTGCCCTCGCCAGCACATCTGCTTGTATCAGCTCCATCCCAAAACCAATGTGTGGGTCGCCATTTACATATGGGATTGAGGTCGTAACATAGTAATTTTTTTTCATAATTTCCTAGGGGTAAGTTAATAGGTTAAGAAGAAAAAGATTATAGCCCAAAGGGCATATTCATTGCTGCAAACCCGTGCTTTCTCATCTGTTTTAGTATAGCAAAGTTAATAAGTAATTCGAATTACGTTCGGATAAAGGTTGGTAAAATAGCCGCATTAAATTTCTGGCGAATTAGTTCAAATTTGACGTTGCCGATATCAAATTATCATCGTTGCATAGACAACCGTATTATGGCTATATCGCTGTGAAACCTTATTGAAGCTACCGCCACACGTAATTAGCCTCAGTCCTGCGTAATCAATATTGCCGTATACATCAGCCGACGGAAATTGTTTCTGATCGTACTGTTTTATATCCGTAATTTTAAATTTAACAATTTTCTTATCGGTGCGTTCAATCTCCACAATCTGGCCTGGTTGAAGCTGACTTAGACGCCAAAATACCGCAGGACCATCTACGCTATCTACATGACCAACTATAACTGCGGGGCCAATTTCACCCGGTGTAGGACTATGCCTATACCAGCCGGCTTCTGTAAATGATCTAGGCACTTCCATTGCCCCATCCTTTCGGATGCCAACGGTGAGAAGCTGGGTACTAATACCGGCGTCCGGAATACGTAAAGATAATGGTTCCGACTTGGGTAATGATGTTTCGGGCTGTTCGGGAGGTATTTCTACTATTTGAGGCACTGGCGGAGAATAAACTGGTGGAGGCGGTAAGGGTTTCTGCAGATTTAGAAGAAAATAAGCTGTGCCACTCAAACCGAACATTACGTAAATTATAGATAAAAATCGAGAATTACTACGGTTGTTCTTTGTAGGGCTATGTGTTTTTGCGCGACTTTTTTTAGGTTTGGTGGGTTTAGCCTGTACGATACCTATTTTAATTTGTAGTCGACGTGACCTACCTAGCCATAAGCTGAGTTCGCTTCCCTTTTTATTTGGCTTAGGCTTTTTGCTATTACCCTTCGTATTTGTTTGAGTCGTTTTTTTAATTGCTGTTTTACGGGATTTCGAATTCTTAGTTAAAATTTTAGTTTTTGTAAGTTTTTCCTGACGGCTTGAAAGCGGCAGCTTTTTTGGCTGCCGCTTGTTAGGTTTTTTCTTAGTGACAGTTTTGCTCACCGCAAATTTTTCCTAGTTTTGGTTTTTGCGTAGGCGAAATAGTCCGTAACTGAATGCTGCTACAGATCCACCAAGTCCTACTACAGATGTTACAGCTGTTGTAACTGCTCCAGCTCCAGCTCCTACCGCACCAGCAGGTGCTTGGACCTGGCTTTGTGTACCAAGTACACCGCCGTTGCCACCATTCCCACCATTGCCGCCGTTGCCACCGTTTCCGCCTGTTGGCGCTTTTGCTACTACTACGTCAATGTGGCTGATATCTTGGCATTCGTTGCCTTCTTTTAGTTTAGTGACTGTGACGGTCTGTGTGCCGACTCCTGCTACTTGGTAACAGCCATTTTCAAATGTACCGTTGCCTAAAACGCCTGAGTGTTGGTTGCCGCCGAACATCTTTTCACCACTCTTAATACATACACCGGTAACTACGTTCCCTGCGCCTGCATCGTATGTGACAACGTTTTCTTTTGACTCGCCGCTGCCTTCTACGCTACCTTTAACTCCGGTAGTTTTGCCGGAACATGCTTCCGGACTTCCTTGACCATCTGCCCGCACAACTCTACTGGTGGCTAGTGACATAGCTGCTACTATTGCTAGTGCAACAAAAGCGACCACAAAGGTACGCTTAAAGATACTTGAGTTAACCATAACCCCTCCTAATTATTATTTATAGATTTTCCCACTTACTTAGTTATATTAAGAGTTGTTTTTGTTATTGTCAATTTTATTATACTGCTTATGCTTATAAAAAATAATACCGATAGACTGATCGCTTACATTACTCAAATTTAACCTGTATTTTCCACCACTATTTATGAGTAATTACGCGAGACCGAATTCGGAATGACTAATCCTACTTGTAAATCTGCTGCTTAGTTATAGCAAAAATTTCAGCTTTCGCCGCCTTATTATTGGCAAGTAAGCAATCAGGCAATTCATTGGGCGGCTGGAGACTATTTAAGACTAAATGGGGGGTATTTGTCAGTGGTTAGTAGGAACGCATAAGCAGTGACTCTAACGCCCCACCTACCTACTCCAACCACAAAATCAAATAGGCCTCTTGGGTATTTGCCTGTGATTAGTATGGCAAACCATGCAATGATAGTTGCTACTAATGCTGCAAGCGCGAGAAACAGTAGTGCAATGTAATGAGGGATAGCTAATAACCATTTTACTAGCGGTAAAAAAGTATTAAGATCACGCTCAACATTAGGGTAATCTATATCCAAAGTGACAGACTGCTTTTCAACAGTTGAAGGATAGCGATCAGTTAACAGGAATAGATAAGCAGCAACCCTAGACGAATATCTATTTAATTCTAGAGCAAAATCAAACCACCAACGCGGATAGCGCTGACGGAAAAAAATCATTAAGGCAGTTGCGACAAACAGTCCAGCCATAATGCCTCCACCGCCTGCAGAAACTTCCTTGCCGGCTTCATTCACATACTCCTCACTACCAGACACTGACAGTATACTTAGCAGGATTACTGCGGGGATACTCCATATAATTCTGAAAAATGAACTCAAACGATCAAGTTTATTTGGATATTCTATATCAAAAGTCGCTGGATATTTGTCTTTTATTTCTGCCATTTTGGTCACTCCTTAGTTATAGGCGAATTATATACTGAAACACTTTTAAAACTGAAACATTATGATACAAAGCGTCCGATATTTTTTTGCTCGTTATGGGCAATTATTTTAGTTTGTGTTTTCGCCAGCCGCCTTGGTAGATCCGCTATTTATCTTTGCCTTCAAGCTTTAACGTATCTGATGAGTCACTATGAGTGCCGCCACTATCCACGTGTTTGTCGCTTATTTTTGGACCATTTTTTATCACGTGTACCATGGCCATTGCGTGACCATGCCCTAAGCCATAGTCTTCTTTTAGCCACGATGCTATTTCACCTGCCTTTGTGTTTGCAGTAAAACCCTTTTCTTTAGATAGAATTATAAAATCATTGGGCGTTTTGCCGGTCTTTTGCTCGATATTGTCTAGGTATGCTTGGAATGACATATTGTTATCTCCCTTTTCGAACTACGCTCGCTGTTGTAACTGACTGATGATTTTTTTGATTCTGCGATTTTTTGTATCTTCGATCTTTGCTTCACTTACTTGCCTAGCAAACTCTTTGCGTCTGGAATAAGTAAGGTCGCGGAACGTCTCCTTTAGGCCATTTACAACAAGTGCTTCACTTAATGTACTCGGTATATCGACACTACGATAACCATCCTCAAGCTCGAGAATTACTTTTATCCGGTCTCCAGCTTTAGCGCCCGAAGCTTGACGGTCACGAGTCGGGAAAACTACCATACACTTACCATCAACTACTGTTGCAGTACTCTGATACGTATAGCCGTTAATAGTAATTCTCAGCGGCGCCCTTTTACTACCACCTATCTCGGTGAGGTTCTTTTCAGGAATTTCGATTGACGCATGATTCCCAAAACCTAATACAACTGTTTCATAAGTAGTTTTCATACTGCTAATAATAACAAAATACCCTTAAATAAGGGTATTTTGACAATTAAGTTACTCGTCACCTAGGTGACTATTAGTAAGATTTTGTTGCGCCGTCTTTAACTGCTTTTTCAGCATTGTCTTTAGACATCATTGCACAAACAGTTGTTCCGCATTTCTCGTGCTTTCCTTTGGCCATGAAACCACCTTTTGCAGTTTGGTGAATTTCTGGTGCTGACAAATCAACGCCTTTTTCCTTACATTTAACACAATATCCTGTAGCCATGTCTGTCTCCCTCAATTATTATTTCGTTTTACAGTATAGCGCTTCAATAGGGTATTCCCCTAGCTTTTTAAGCTTCAACTGCTACCTCAAACCCTCCATAAGCCATTTTCTTCATATCATTTGGCATTTCAAAATCAGTTTGATCGCTATATGACTCCTCCATCTCAGCTATAACTTTTTTATTTACTTCATCACGGTGTTCTTTTGATTCGAAAACAATAAATGAAAACCAGACGTTTTCCTCATCGTTTGCGCCAGCCATCTCAGCAAATGCTCTTGATTTTAGGTCACCCATTTCCTGCTGCTTAAGATCTTCGCCTCTACATTCAAAATATTGAAGTGCACCATGCTTCATCCAGGAATCGCGACCTTGTTTAGCCATTTCTTCGTATTCAGCTTCTTTGCCTTTAGGTACTACCAGAACAAATCCATCAACATATTTAGCCACTTCTTTTACTCCTTTTCATTTAGTTTATTTAATCTAATTTAAATTAATAATGGCTATTACTGCTTACTATGAAGGCTGTTTGAACTGCCAAAGCTGAATAGGATTGCCCTCAATGTCGGATAATGATGCGAACTTGCCGTTAGGATACTCAGTATCGTCTTTGGAGACTTCAACTCCGTTTGCAGTCAATTGCTCACACATTGCTTCGAGATCTTCTACTCGAAAGTTTAAACAAAGATTCGAATTATTAGTGAAAAGTTCTGAATTTGTTTCAGTAGGTGCAAAGATAGTTGGACCTGCTTGTTGTTCCCAAACGGCAGCATCGTAACTTTGAGGAGGAAGCGCTATTCCTAGGTTCTTTTCATACCATGCACTCAATGCTGCTGGATCGGAAGCTTTGAAGAATACTCCACCTAAACCTAATACTTTATGCATAACACTCCTTAGTACGATACTTAATTGGCTATGAACCTAATAATAGCATGTGGATTAACATGCCATCCAAAGCAACCTATGCTGTTATTTGACGGGAATACTGTTGAAAGAAATAGCTCTGGCACAATTAAAGCCATGTTAGATCAAAAAAAAAGATTGCATTTTTTACATTAACATGCTATAATTATTTAATATGAATAGAGTAGAAGCATAACGACAATGGAGTTCGTGTCTCTGCCTCTAACAGAGGTAACTGCTTATAGTGAACGTGTCCTGCTACCGGACGGCGCTGAAACAACTGTGCATATAGCCAGATACCCAAAAGATACACACACTATCGAAGTAGTTGACACGACGCTCGATGGCCAACCACGTACGCTGCTGGATTATTCTAGAAGTACGGGCCGTGCGGAACTCATCAACGGCGGTTATTTCCTTGAAGGTCTTCCTATGGGAGAGGTCTGGCATGCTGGCGCACCAATCCCACACCGACCTTTTCCAAAACAGGTAGCTGACGAACGCGGAACTCTGTATATTGATGGTCTCGGCAATATACTATTTGACCGCCGGGGAAACTTCCCGGCCATACCTGAAGGTGATATGTTGTCTGCCGGACCGCTATTAGTCCATAAAGGCGTGTCCCTTGTCAAAGGCAAAAATGATCCTGAGGGATTTCTAAAAACGGCTGTTGACCATGACGCATACATCGACGAACAGCGTTATCCGAGAGCAGGCGTAGGTCAAACCGCCCGTGAGATCGTCGGTCTCGTTGTTGATGGCCGCAGCCCTGAGGATGCAGGTATGTACCTTGATGAATTCGCAGAATTTGCAAGAGGTTTAGGTTTGATATCAATGCTTAATTTAGACGGCGGCGGTACTTCTACAATGATCAACCGCGGTGAAATGCGAAATGTATCTCGTAATAATGACACAGAAGTAAACCCGGAAGGCCGCCGAACACACACCGGCTTAGTAATTGTCCCAAAGGTTCTATGAGTAACTTTATCAAATCGTAACAAAAATGACTTCCTTTCGCGGAAGTCACGTTTCAGATATTAAGCCTAGGTCAGTGGACACTACGCCATCATTAACTCCTATTGAATATGAATGGTGCGCTTTAAGCTATTAAAGTAAAACTCTACTTCTTAGAAGTTTGCAAAAACTGTCAGTAGCTAGAAACATCCGGGTTCCTATATACCTACTCAGAGCTAAAGACTTCATCATATCATGTAATATAATTGCGCTCGTTAGTGTTGGAAATTATACTTAGACGAGTTTATTCCGTCGTAAAAGCTGGGCGTTAAACGCCACAACAACAGTGGATATAGACATTAGAATGGCCCCTAAAGCTGGTGCCAGTACTATGCCCGCACCGTATAAAACGCCAGCGGCTAATGGTATTGCGAATAAGTTGTACCCAGTTGCCCAGACAAGGTTTTGTTGCATCTTTCGGTAAGTAGCCGTTGACAGGTTTATCACCTTAACTACGTCTTGCGGGTCGCTTTTGACTAAGATAATGTCAGCAGATTTTATGGCTATATCAGTTCCAGCACCGATAGCTATACCAATATCTGCTTGCGTGAGTGCAGGAGCGTCATTGATTCCATCGCCAACCATTGCGACCTTTTGCCCGTTTCTCTGCAACTCTTTTACTTTTGCAGTTTTATCTTCTGGACGTACTTCAGCAAAATATTGGTCAAGCCCTAGTTGTTTTGAAACATAAGACGCTACTTCGCTACTGTCGCCTGTTATCATAGCTGCCTTTATTCCCATCTCTCTTAGAGTCTTGATGGCTTGCTTTGATTCTTTTCGTACTATGTCCGCTAATCCCAAAGCACCGATTACTTTCTTGTTTGTAATCAAATATACTTCCGTTTTACCTTCTTTAGCAGCCTGCTTAATAACCTTGGCTATCTCGGCAGGAACTACTAGCTTATTTTCTTCAATATATCTATAGCTTGCAGCAATATACGCTTTGCTACCGTGTAGTGTGCCCTGAACTCCTAAACCTGGCAAAGCCTTAAAGTTGCTAACATTATCTAGATGCACGTGGTCTGTTTCTGCTTTGCGTACAATGCCTCTACCTACAATGTGCTCGCTGTTTTGCTCAAGGCTGGCAGTGAGGTGCAATATGTCTTCTTTAGAGTAACCTTTTGTTGCCCATATATCAGTTACACCGTGTTCGCCCTTAGTGAGAGTACCCGTCTTATCAAATAAAACCCAATCTAGCTTACGTGCCGATTCAAGTGCAAGTCGCCTGCGAACAAGTAAGCCATTCTTTGCTGAAAGTGCAGTTGATATTGATACAACTAACGGTATCGCCAAGCCAAGAGCGTGAGGACAAGCAATAATCAGAACTGTTACTGACCGCTCAAGAGCAAAACCAAGGTCTTTGAGTATAAACCACACTACAAATGTAACAATTGCAGTTGCGATAGCGATGATAGTTAGGTAAAAAGCAGCCTTATCGGCCAATACCTGAACATTAGACTTTGAGCTTTGTGCCTCGGCAACGAGTCGCATAATACCCGCAAGTGCCGTATCATTACCCAGTTTTGTAACTTTAACGGTGATCGAGCCGTCCTGATTTACTGTTCCAGCTATAACTTCATCATCAGGGGTTTTGCTCACGGGCTTTGATTCACCAGTAATAGCAGCTTCATCTACGGATGATGCCCCATCTGTTATGACGCCGTCAATCGGTATTCTTGTGCCTGGTCTTACTAGCACCAAGTCTCCAACGCTTAGCTCGCTTACTAAAATCTGTCTTGGCTTACCATTAACTAATTTTTCCGCTTTGTCGGGCAATAGTTTTGAAATAGCGTCTAAGGCATTTTCGGCTTTCGCGACTGAAGCCATTTCTAGCCAATGACCAAGCAACATAATTGTTACTAGAGTAGCTAGTTCCCAAAAGAAGCTCTCACCGTCAATGAAAAACTGAGTTGCCACACTATATGCATATGCTGTAATGCTAGCCAAGCTGATAAGAGTCATCATACCTGGCAATTTAGCCTTTAGTTCGCTAATCGCACCTTTAATGAACACCCAGCCGCCATAGAAAAATATGACGGTGCTCAGAACAAATGGCACATATTGAGAACCAGTAAAAATAGGGGGCGTGAAGTTCAACCAGTGCTGTATCATCTCGGAATATACCAGCACGGGTATTGTTAGGAGCAGCGATAGCCAGAACTTGTCTTTAAACATTGCGACGGAATGACCTGCATGCTTATCGTGCTCTTGATGCTCTGAATGTTGGTGATCGTGGTGCGAATGATTCATCTTAGTGATTCATGCTATGTATCGGGCTATCACTACTCTTGTAGCCCCAATCCATTTGCCACTGTTTCATTTCAGAAATCTCTTTAGTCTGTGCTGCAATAATAGCCTCTCCGAGGGTTTTTATCTCATCGTGTTTGGCGCGCGAAGGTATTAGCTCGGCCATCTCAACCGCCCCTTCGTGATGTACGGTCATCATCTCGATAAATACCTTATCAAACTCATCACCTGATAACTTTTCAAGCTCTTCGTTCATTTCCGACATCGTCATCGAGCCATGGCCGGTTGAAGTTTTTTGATCAATCGATGTTGCTTGTTTATTACTATCGTTGTCAGTTATTGCTGATACACCAAGCGTACCGCCCACACCAATAATCAATCCAACCGCTAAGGTTAAAATTATGTTTTTGTTCATCTCAATTCTCCTCTATTTACTTCTTACATTCGATAACTCATATATACCAAGTAGCTCCTCTACAGCTTGTGCCTGAGCTTTTTCTGTTCCTGAATTTAAGCTTTCTTTAATGTGCGTCCGGATATGGTTTTCTAGTATTAGTTTATTCAGAGACCCAATAGACTTTTGAATGGCGAGGCTTTGAGTAAGTATGTCCATACAATAGTCTTCGTTTTCAATCATTTTCTGCACACCACGCATTTGACCTTCTAGTATCTTGGCTCTGTGTAATGCCCGTTTTTTTAAGTCTGTAATCATACTAGTATGTTATACCCCTAGGGGGTACTATGTCAAATATATTTCTGTAATAAAAAATGAGGCCTAATTGGCCTCACAAGTTAGAAACTATACTATTTAAAAATCGTTTGAGTTCATCTTGATGTGCTTTAAGCTACGAAAGTAAAACTTTACTTATTAAAGATTTATAAAAAATTAGCTAAAACTAAAAACACCTGCATTCCTATACAGTTTTGTTATGTCTACAATTTACTTTTGAGTAGTTTTATAGGGCTTGCCATTGTCGTCATAAGTCGTCCACTCACCAATAGGTTCACCTATTTTGAAATATCCTGAACGTTTCAACGTACCATCAAGGCGATACCACTCCCAGTATCCATCTGTATGACCGTCAACTATCTTGCCTTTTGACCATCTAGTTTTACCGTTTGCGTGATATTTGATAGTAAGGCCATCTATAATTTCTTGTTTCTTTGGTTTTAGCGTTGCCATTATCAAATTGTATCAAAAAAGATGGTATATCCGTCCCTTTTGGTTTCAGCGTGGTGCCAGATAGCGGACGTATTTCTAACCGTTAATTCCCAAATGGTTGATTCATACAAACTCAACGAACCGGCAAAACAGTTCAATCTATCTGGCAGCCTACTAATTGATTGAATGCGAACTGCGTTTATGTATTAAGCTCTTCTGCTAATCCAATCAAAATCCGTTCGGGACCACGTATATAGCATAGGCGGTAAGAGTTATCATACTGGACTATATCTCCTACAAGCTCTGCGCCATGCTTTTGAAGTCTAGCAACCGTATCGTCAATGTCTTTTACCGTGAACATAGTGCGTAGGTAACCAAGAGCATTCACAGGAGCATTGCGATGGTCAGCGGTAACCTGTGGGGAAATGAATCGTGATAGCTCTAATCGGCTATATCCATCGGGGGTAACCATCATAGCAATCTCAACGCTTTGGTCACCCATACCAGTGACACGACCAGCCCATTCACCTTCAACCATAGCCCGCCCTTCAAGATTTAAGCCCAGCTCAATGAAAAAAGAAATGGCTTCATCAAGTGACTCCACTACGATACCCATGTTGTCCATTCTTTTCAGATTAGTTTGTTTTGAATCCATATATCTACTATCTTACCACTTAACATCTTAGTGTGAGAGTCTCGTTAACTCTAAACAGAAAAATGCCATTTATTTAGGCGTTTTACAGGGGTGCGTATGTTAGAAATCATTGGTGCGGAGTTACATAATCTACTTAAACTATTTGATTCGCTGGTAGATGGTCAGTTGAAAGGTGTTCCTGCTCTCCCAGCCAGTAATTTATTTAAAAACGTAATAACCTATTGATATTATTCGCCTACATTCCCAATTTCTACTGCTCCCACTCGCCCGTACCGAGAAACTATGACACCTGTCTTACCAACATGATTTTCAATGAGATTAAATGTTCTCGGGGCTGCACCATCACTGAAAAGTTTTTTTCCTTGACCTAAAATAACTGGATATGTCATGAGGCAGAGTTCGTCTATAAGATTGTTAGTAAGGAGTAATTGCACCAACTTACTGCTGCCCCAAACGTGAAGGTCAGGACCATCCGAGTTCTTAAGTTTAGTAATGTCTTCGACGCTTCGCAAGAATGTGGTGTTCTGCCAGTCTGTATCGGTCTTTGTTGCAGATAGCACATATTTCATATTGTCATTGATGAATGGCCAAATATCGCCATGTTTCGGCCAGTAGTCTGACCAGATTTCAAAGGTATATCCGCCCAATAAAAACTCAACGTCGGCTTTTAGCGCTGGTCCAGTCACTAACTCGGCTGCATCGTCGTCCATAAAAGGTGCTTGCCATCCACCAAATTCAAACTCCGCCGAAGGGTCTTCTTCCGGTCCACCCGGTGCCTGCATAACGCCATCAATTGTTACAAATTCTTGTACGATAATTTTACGCATGATACTTCTCCACTTATAAACCCATAAAGAACTTATACGTATAGTATCAAAAAGAGACTCTGAGGTCTCTTTTTATAATGCTTATGGTTGGTGCCGGATAGCTGGCATATTTCTAACCGGCAACAGCACAAATATCAATAATTATACATTGCAGTACTTGGTTGAAACGTTTGGATTATCAAAAAACTTACTGGCTTGATTACTCAGTTGTATAATTTATCTTTGCAACGTGGGCCACTTCTTTGCGTAGCGAATAATTAGTCCAAGAAGAGCGACTTCTACAGCAGCACCAAATATCATGTGAGGCCAAGCTTCTCCTGCCAAATTAAATAACGAATAAGGAATAAAAACTGTAGCCAGGATAATGTTTGTCCAACGACTGATCTTAGCCGGCAAACCAACAGAGAGAAAAATCATGAGAGCCGGGATACTTACTGAGACGAGTGCTGCTATTAGAAATCCCTGTGTAATATCAAACGTAAACACTCTCCCGTTCAGAATATCTTCTATCTTACCTGGCATATATAAGGCGAAATAGTCTACATAGATATATAGAAACATAAAACTCGTCCACAATGCGGCAAGCATTACGCGTACATTTACTTTTTGTTCATCTAAATTGTTTTTCATATTGGTTATTACTCCTATTTATATATTTACTATTGTGTTCATCTGTCTGTTTTTCGTGCCCCACCCCCTTTGATTTTATGAACATCTTCAAAGCTATCGTTTGTTCCGTATGAAAATACTTTACATATCGGTAGTTTGAAGGTATCAGAAATCTTGAAAGCTAGCTCTAAAGAAGGCGAGTATTTATTGTTTTCTATGGCAGCAATTGTCTGTCTCGTCACCTGCGTTTTATTAGCAAGTTGCTCCTGGGTCGTCTCATTATTCTCAAAACGTAATGCTCTGACATTATTTTTTATCTTTTTACTCACTTCTAAGACGACTTTCTGTATGAAACTATCCTGATAATGTCCGCTACGACCCCCGAGGCCAGAAAGCTACCCATTATTATCAAGAAAATAGGCGAGTAATTCTCTACCCATAAAGCTGATAGCATTGCACTAAAGATTCCTAGTATAAAGATATAATAAGCGGCATGGATGGCTTTTAACTCTATTGCATTGTCTCGTTCATCCTTTAACTTTGGACGAACCTCACCAGTGATTTTCTTATTAATGGTGTTAAAAGCGAAAAAAACTAAAAGGTATACAACTATCAGACAAAGAAATAATTCTAGAAATTGATTACCCCAGAAGTTTAACAAGCCTTCCTTTGAGTTTCCCGACCGATAATACGTATTTGCGTCATAAAACATACTGCTGTATACAAGCAATAGGACAACGATAGACATAATACTTCTTTTTTCATAATAGCTAAGCTTCTGTTTGTTCATATATACCTAATGTAAAGTTTAGTTAACATTATGTCAACTATTTTATACACGACACTTCCTACTGAAAGCAAAAAAGACGAGGTTTTACACTCGTCTCTATTGCTTGGTGCAACATCGTTGACGTATTTCAAACGGCTACTATTGATGCACATGAAGATTATAAGCTAAAATACCTAGCTGAACAATTCCAGCTATCAGGTAGTTTGCTTGATAGTCCGCTTTTTGCCTGATAATTTGCTCACAACCCACGTTAGAGCCAAAGCCATTATGACTATGCCTATAATCGTTATAGCCACGGCACCATAGCCATCGTGGTTAGGGTTTAGAAAGGCGTACGGATACCAACCAACAACTGCACCACGTGTAAGGCTGTAGCTAACGTAGATAATGGGAAATATTAACCAAGTCAAACCTCGCTTGAATGATATTGCGCTTTTGGGTCGATCAATCAAAAGATCAATAAACATAGCCACGGGCATTATGTAGTGCAGCACGATGTTATCCCACGCTACAGCAGTAAAATCGGTATTTTCCAGACCAGCAAGCAGTACTGAAAAGCCCAGACCGACTATAAGAGCATAGACCGCAATTGCACCACGCCACGCATCCAATCTTCTGTTCTTGCCACAAGCCGTTGCGAGCGAACTGAGCAGTAATATAACCGCTATTAAGATGTTTACTTCAATAGTGAAGTAGCTGAAAAAGTTAGCGGGATTGAACCGGCCACGCTCTAAAATTGTCGCAATTTCGGTAATGATGGCGCTAAAACCAAGCAGCCCAAAAAATGACTTGTAAGCAATCAGTAGATTTTTATTTTTCATATTCAAATAATAACAAAAAAGCCTTGAAAAGGCTCTGATAT
>JALYQI010000016.1 GCA_030855955.1 bacterium
GTGCAGGAGGATGGGCGGGTTGACATATCGAAGCTCTCGAAGCTTATTGATGAAAAAACCGTTCTGGTCAGTATTATGTATGCCAATAATGAGATCGGTACCATCCAGCCACTGCGTGACATTGCGCGTGAACTTATAAAAATTCGCGAACATCGCCATATGAGCGGCAACGACCTGCCATTATATTTTCATACTGATGCCTGCCAAGCAGCTAATTATTTACCACTGCTCATTAATAGCTTAGGTGTTGATATGATGACACTGAATGGCGGAAAAATTTATGGCCCGAAACAATCCGGGATACTGTATGTCAAAACCGGGCTTAATTTAAGCCCGCAAATCTTAGGTGGTGGTCAAGAACGTGGAATTCGTTCTGGTACCGAAAATGTCCCCGCCATTATTGGTTTTGCAGCTGCCCTAATAGAAACCGCGCAGATGCAAGAAACAGAAGCTATACGTTTACAAGTGTTGCAGCGTGATGCTATAAATAAACTTCAAGAGAAATTACCCCAGTTAGTTGTGAATGGGACTACCAAATATCGATTACCAAATAACATCCATATTACTATTCCCGGTACTGATAATGAAACAGTCATGATGCGCTTAGATGAAGCAGGTATGCAAGTAGCTACCGGCTCCGCCTGCAGCGCCAGTTCGGACGAGCCATCCCATGTATTAACAGCATTAGGATTATCCGAAGAATCCGCTCGTAGCAGCTTGCGCATCACTTTAGGCCGATACAGTACGCAAGATGACCTACTGTTGCTCGCTGACACTCTTTCTCGTCTTGTGTAGTACCTCAGTTGCAGTTACACCAAACCTGCGCTAAAATAATGCATAAGCATGTTTCTGTCAAAAATAAAAAATCATTTTACTTTTCGGCGTACGTTGGCGCTGGTGGGACTGTCATGTCTTATTACCTTGAAACTAACTGGAGTAATGTACGCACAAAGTGTTACTCAGGGTTATGGCGCAGATGAAACTTTGCAGCGGGGCATGATAGTAGGACTTAAAGAGGGGGATGCCACCAAAGTCGAATCTCTAAATGTCGACACATTAGATCGAATATTAGGTGTTGTAGTTGCCCCTAACGATTCGCCAATAACACTATCAGGCGATAAGGAAAAAGTTTTTGTAGCAACTGTCGGTAGGTATGACATGTTAGTGAGTGATCAAGAAGGTACGATCAATTCCGGTGAGTACGTCACCGCTTCATCGCTAAATGGTATCGGCATGAAGGCGACCTTTGAGCAAAGTGAAATCGTCGGCCGAGCAATCGAAGGCTTTGATGGAACAAAAGGCATTGTGGGGACTAGTAAACTAACAGATACTAATGGCCAGGAACGCACAGTCAATATCGGACGAATCGAAATTGATATCGGTGTCAGTAAAAACCCAATTGCTAAAAGCGCCGCAGTTACCCCGGAATGGCTTGGCAAAGTTGGCCAGGCAATAGCCGGCAAAAGTCTTAGTCCCGCTAAAATTTATATCAGTGCAGGTATTTTTCTGATCGGGTCAGCGATTGCCTTTGCTATTCTAACTTCCGGCATCCGCAGCAGTATTATCTCTATCGGTCGTAACCCGTTGTCCAAAAAAAGCATCCTACGCGGCCTGCTACAGGTTATATTTACCAGTTTAATAGTTTTCATAATCAGTGTCGGTGCGGTATATTTACTACTAAAGGCATAAGCAATTTATAAGGTGGGCTAAAGCAATATCATGAATACGTGGGGATTAGGACTAGTCATCGGAGCACTATCAGCCACTGCATTAGCTTTTGTCTGGGTAGCCCTTCGTTTAGGTAAATCAGCTCCGGATGCTAATTCCAGAAAAGGTAAGGGCGGCAAAAACGTCAAAGACAAGTTGCTCGATAGTGCGACCGAAGAAGTTGAACATATTTTTAATGATGAATTTCGTGAGGAGCTGCGCAATCGCGGGCGGCTGCATTTTGAGAAAATCATAGGCGAAAATGCTGAATTCTTGCAGCAAGACCTGCGTTTGACCACTAGCCAGATCAATGAATACATGAAGCAGGAAATCACTAAGACTTTAACAGAAGAATTTGCTAAGTACGAGCAAGCGGTTGAGGAAGCCAAGAAACTGGCCTTGGATTCCATCCAGAAGACCGAATCAGCTCTAGAAGAAGAACGTCAGGTCTTACGTAACAAATTAGAAGAAGAAGTAAACGCGGAGCGTGATCGAATAATAAGCCGGTTTGAAGTCAACATGGCCGATATCGTCAACCACTACGTACTGGACGCTTTGGGCAGCGAAATCGATCTGACTGCACAATTGGGGTATATCTTGAGTGAACTACAAGCCAATAAGGATGTAATCGTAGAGGATATTCGCAGTGGAGCATGATGATAAGAACGAAACACCAAAAGTATCATTGCGCCAACCGAATCCTGTAGATGCTGAGGTACGGATTAGCCATGATAGGTCTGAATCATCTGCCGCTCCGTTAGACGAACTTAAGACTGCGCCAGCTAAAGCAGCCCAAGCAGTCAAAACAGCCATCAAGGATGCTGTTGCCAGTACTGTGAATAAGGTCCAAGATAAGATCCCAACGTCTACCAAGCTTGCTATTGACGTACCCGAATCGGCTGTTGCCAACCTGCGTTTGCCATTGGCAGTCGTTTCACGAACGGATATCAGTAAATGCTTACGTGAACTTGAGCAAGTCGATGATACTTTTCATCAGGCTTCGCTTCGTGGTGGCCCACCAGAAGAACTTCCTGTTGTCGGCCGAGTACTCGAAAGCCTAGCTAAAACAAATGACATGAATGTAAGTAAAGCCGAAGACCGTGCTAAATTATTAAAATTTTTAGAGCGGCAAAAAGTCAAAGCTCCAGTGGTACATATGAGCTTCCCGGTGGAAGCCAACGGCCAAGTCGTGGGGCAGTTGCTAGAGTGGTTCCGCACAGAAATCCATCCCAACATTGTGCTTCAAATTGGCTTACAGCCCGAGCTTGCCGCAGGCTGTACACTGCGTACCAATAGTAAATATTTTGATTTTAGTTTTAGAAAACGCTTTGAAAAAAGTAAAGAAAAGCTAATTACTGCGCTCGAGGCTGAAGCATGAGTAGTACTACCTCTAACGCCCATCCTCAGTTTACGAAATTTGTCGAAAAAGGTAATCCCGTAGGTGAAGTTATTGGTGTCAATCAGTTCATTGTCCGTGTTCGCGGCCTTAATCCGGCAAATTCTCATACTATGGTGATATTCGAAGATGGCAGTAAGGGGTTTATCAACCATGTGCTAGATGATCACGTTCTGGTGCTGCACCAAGGCACAGAGAAATTAAGTGTTGGCATGACGGCGGTGACCGAATCGGACAAACTTGAGACTCGGGTTGGTAAAAACTTGATTGGTCGGGTTATAAATGTCATGGGCGAACCACTTGATGGTAAGGGCCCTATCTCAACCGATGATATCTGGCCAATATTTAATTCAGCTCCCCCGATCTTTGAACGCGAACAACTGGATTTGCAACTTGAGACTGGCGTTGTAGCAGTCGATGGATTGTTTCCGATTGTACGTGGGCAGCGTCTAGCGATTTTGGGTGATAACAAATCCGGCAAGACTGCCCTAGCAACTCAGATTACACTGAATCAAAAAAACACCGATATAGTTACCATTTATGTGTTGATTGGAAAACGTCGTTCGGATATTGATGAACTTTTGACGAGGCTGAATGAGACCGATTCGCTGAAAAATACCATCGTGGTGGTATCTACTTTATTTGAATCATTGATTATGACATATCTGGCGCCGTATGTCGGCTGTGCCATGGCCGAATATTTATGGCAAAAATGTGATCAAGAGACAATGATTATCTATGATGACCTTACCTCGCACGCTCAGGCCTACCGCGAAGTCGCGCTGTTAAGTAATGTCAGCCCTGGTCGCGACTCTTATCCTGGCGATATGTTTTATGCACACTCGAGCTTACTAGAGCGCGCCGGCAAGCTAAAGCGGAACCATAAGACCTTAACCTGCTTACCAATTGTATTGACACCAAATAATGACATTACAGCTTACCTGCCGACCAATATCATGTCTATAACCGATGGACAGTGGATTATGGATATGGAAGTCTTCTTGGCTGGACATCGCCCCGCTTTATCTACGGGTTTAAGCGTGACCCGCGTCGGTGGCGTTGGCCAAAACAAACGCCAAAAAGGTCATACGGTCGGGACATTAAAAGCTTTGGCGACTTATCGCCAGGCCGAAGAGTATGCCCATTTCGGATCAGAACTTGCCTTAAGCGCCCATAAAGATTTAGCCCGCGGCAAAACCATTTATGAAGTTTTCAGCCAGCCGCCTACGCAGACATGGAATTTTATGGAACAGCAGTTGATGCTCGACATTACTCTAAACTTTGATGACACGGCACTATTGGATGTTAAAAAAATGAAAGAACACGTACGTGAAATTGCCTCTAAAGTTACCGATGATTCTCAGTTCGACAATGCTAAGGCTGAGCTGCTAAAGTTATGCACGCTTAGCGAAGCTCAGGGTTCGAAGGCACCAGCCGGTCCCACTGAATTATCCAGTGGTACACCGCCACCGCCTATTAGTACACCAGCTTCTCCGGCACCGTCTCCACCTCCTTCACCATCAACGCCGGCTCCTGAACCCGCTCCACAACCCTCGCCAGTTGAAGAGGCGGCCGCAGAGCTTCCGCCCATTCCACCTCTGCCTGGTACGATTTCACCGACTAATCCTGTGCAGAGAGAATTACCGCCACCAGAACCTGCCCCTATCCAACAGGCTCCACCTCCTGCAGATCCCGATGCACCATCCGCGCCCAGCCAGTTTACGCAGCCACAAGCCGGCCGTTACATCCAGCCGATACATGTTGATAAACACGGTAATGTCACTAAGGTAGAACATCCAGCCATGAAAGAGAATAAATAATGCGACGCCCGCAAGAAATAGCCAAAGACGTTAATACCATGGCTACAATGGTGAACTTGACCAGCGTGTTTGAGTCACTTGCCAGTATG
>JALYQI010000023.1 GCA_030855955.1 bacterium
AATAAAAAGAGCCCTAGTGGGTAAGGGCTCTTTTCGTGTTTGTTTAACTAGTTAATATTATCGGCGAGCTTTGGTAGTTATAGTACTAATTACCAGCAGCTTTGTTTTTGTCACCAGTTGCTACAAAGCTTACACAGTCACCTTGATTCTTAAATGAGTTACCTTCAGAGTCAGTAAGTGTCTTAAAGCCATCTTTCTTACATTCATCTTTGGTTTTTGCAGTTTGGAATAGCTCAAAATCATAGGTAGTTTCATTAAATACAAATTTATCTACGTTTATGTCATAGCTAGGATTGTTGCTACCAATATTAACACCATAACCAATTACTTGCGCGCTAGGGCAAGTTGACTTTATAGCAGCTAAAGTATACGTCGCAGGGCCACCAGGTGTACCAGCAATTACTCCGCCTGAAGAACAAGTAACTGTTCGTGTAGACCAAAAAAGACCAGCATCAACGTCCCAATCCTGCCAAACGTTATTTACAATTGGTCCTTGTAGGGGGTTTTGATATGGTTCGAAAACTAAAGTTGTAAATCCATCTGTCCCACCATTTAGATACGTAATAAGCTGGTAAGAGGCCGCCGCAATTGGAGGTCCTGAGACTTGCTTGTTTGAATACTCTAAAGTTGTAACGTCAGCAAGTGGTGTATTAGCTGCGTGTAGATACTGAGCTTTTGCAGTTGTAGTAGCATTTGTTGTTAAGTTTAATGCGCCGGAAGGTAGCGGTGAAGTTGGATCATTAACAAAAGTAACTGCTCCACCAGGTTGCGTGTCAGCTGTTAACCATCCTTATGTATTAGCTGGTGTAACTACAACTGTAGTTGGCGCTGCACTTGATAGTGCAGTCATGAGGCCAAAGGCTCCCATAAAAACAGCAGCTATTGCGAGAACGAGCTGCTTATAATGCCTCTGCGCAAACGGCGCAAATAAACCTGTTTGATAATGATACTTCATAGACCTCCCAATTTATTAATGACCGTTACAATTATACGCAAGCACAAGCATCTTCATACCCCCTACCCGAGTGATAAAGTCAATTAGACAACGTACGTATCTGTTAACTGTTTTCGTCAGTGGCCTGCAGCTGAAACAGTACCTTGATATAGGTACGAAAATCCTCGGGTGACACCGTGCTATAAATGGTTTCGCGTAAACTATCGCGCAAAGCTGCCTCGATCTTGGGAATTTGCGGTAAGAATTTTTTGTGGATAATGACGGATTTGGAGCGTGCATCATTAACATCGGTTTGCCTAATTAGGATTTTTTTGGATTCGAGGTTATTGATGGTATTGGACAGATATGCAAATGTCGTCCCCAGTTCGGTTGCAATATCACCAATACGCAAGCCTTTGTTATTGGAATCAGATACAAGGCCGATTACCAGCCAATGGTTCTTGGTGATGCCGAATGGCTTTAAGATTTCATCGCAGCGTTTCTGCAAGATTCGGTTTACCGCGGCTTGAACTACACCGGCTTGATAGGTGGATATATTTGTGAGGTTGTAATTATCTGATTTCAAATTTGTTGCTCCTAATCTACTTAAGTATGCCATACTGGCGATTGATTTATTGTTTAGGCTGCTATTTGCGCGGGCAATTGCCGTCCTGCCCGGTATTTAGATAAAGCCGTGACAACAAACTCCGCATCATCCTGATCTTCGAATATATTTTTGCTGACTTCTTGGATGGGTTTGGCAAATAAAGTCAGGTTTTCGCCCGTTAAATCCTGAGTCACGCTGTCGAACTCGCGCTGTTGTGCCTGGTTGGCTGCCCCGACAGGACCATAAGTAAGCCGGTTAACCAGCCGGGCGGCACGCAGCTGACGCGGTGACATCCGGGATTTCTGAATATTGGCAGCCAATTTATAGTAGCCCAAGTGACCGGCTTCTTGCTTTAGAATTGGCTCTATAGCCGTATGGACAAAGCCAGTCTCGCCCGATTCGGTAAGTTGATTCTTGAGTAAACGGTAGCCTTCGGCGGTCATGCGTTCATGCATGGCTCCCCGACCAAGATAGATCAACAGCAAGACATCGCGCATTTTGGGTATTCGGGAAAGTTCTCCGCCCAAAACAAACTTAGCTGATACATCCTCGGCGTTTATAGCCGCCGGCTCCACACCAATTTGTTCTTGGGCCTGGTCAAAAATCTGCCCGTGCGGCAACTCTTGGGCCTGCCATATATCCAAGAATCGCTTAGTAGTTGGATCGACATAATGCAACAAGCTGCTGATCTGCCTGACATTCAGCGCTACTTCGCCTTCTACCCGGCCGAAATAATGAAATACCCTACCAAACTTCTCAGCCATTTGTTCTGGATTAATGCGAAAATCAAAATCCACTTCTGATGGTTCCATGGGCAGGCTTGCCTCAATCCTCTCTAACTTTTGAGCTAAAACACCATGCGGGGCATCGTAATTAGGCATCGGAGCAGGGAAGTGCTCATGGACGGAGGTATGTTGAAATTGACTATTTAACATACTGTCAGTATATCACTTTACTTTATTTAGTAAAGTATTTTTTTACTTCTATAACTTATAATAATTACACAAAAACTTCTAGCTTTGGCGGCGGACTAAGAACTCCAGCCAAGCGTTGAAATTGCGCTCATACCAAGGACCGGTTTCTTCTATCGGCGGCACGTCACTATCTTTTTCGGTAACTGGAATGTCAATTGAGTGTTTCATGGCAATGCTTTTGGGTACTATCAGCATCTTTTCGCCCGGCAAGCCCAGGTTGTATTGGCGGCGGGCAGCAAGTTCCAGGAACTGATCGGTCTGCAGATATTGGTTTTCTAGCGCCAAGTTGGAATTTTCTAGTTTTCTTACGACGTTTTGTTGCTGCATTTTTGATATCTGTTTTTGCAGATCGTAATTGGTCTGCACCACTTTGATGCCACTCCACGTTACTAATAGCGCCATCAGTACGAATATCAGCAGCCCGATATTACGCACATCGCTAAAATAAGCGACGATTTTAACTTTATTCAATGTTTTGATTTTTTCTAACATTCGTATGTTAATTATACCAAATATGCCCAATATGAGCTGTAATGTACAAGCTAATCTGTTATAATTGCCCCTGTTAATTATTCTTTTACATCAAATACCAAACCAGTTCGCTTGTCGAACTTTTGGGATTTTGAGAGGAGGCAGCTTAATCGGTTGCAAATTTTGCTGAGAAATTTATTTTGTCAGCAAAACGGCAACACGATTATCACATGCCGACGAGGGGGTGTAGCTCAGTGGTTAGAGCAGAGGACTCATAATCCTTTGGCCGATGGTTCAAGTCCATCCACCCCCACCATCGCAAAGCACGTCTTTTTGGACAAGAACCCCGATAAATACATCGGGGTTCTTGTCTTGATAGACGGCTTTGCTCCTAAGCTTTGGCGAATCCTCTCGCTAAAGGTAATTAAACCAATGTCTTTAAGGCTTTGTGGGCAGAGGTGACAGTGACTTTATCGCCTTTTTTGAGCAGCATTACTTCCCCGTCCAGTTGGATCGGCATTTTTTTGAGAACTTCGAATGAATAGGTTGACTCGCGCCGGGTGGTGTCGAGTTTACTCACAGCTGCTTTGAATAAATGAAACACGAACTTTCGCTTGTGATGGGCGGGAAACGTTACAACCTCGAACAATCCGTCGTCTGGGCGGTTTTCCTTGGCTAGCGTCAGGACTTTGGCCATTTGATTGATGTTGCCAAACACCAGACTATTGAGTTTGATGGTACGCGAGCCACGCTTGATTTTGAACGGCCGGTATTTATAGAACCGCTGCAAAACAATTTTCATTTCCCTAAAGGCATTTAGGGTATGTTTGTTGAGCTCGGCAGCAATGACCGGTGTAATCCCAAGTCCGATGTAAGAATGAGCGTAACGCACCGTATCACCGACGGTTATTTTGAGCAGATCAAGCTTGACGGGTTTGGCTTTTTTAATAATCTCGAGAAGTGGCTCTTCCTGCATGGTGCGGCTGTGATCATTGGCGTTACCAGCCGGCAGTACCGCACAAATGGCTTGAGTGTTACCAGCCTTAATAACGCCATTGACGACTTCGTTATAACCGCCATCGCCGCTGGCTGAAATTATTAATGGTGCCTTGCGTGTTGAAGCAATTTCTCTCGCCAAGGTTTCGGCATGTCCGGCATGCTTTGTGGGCACAAGTTTAAGCGGCGTAGTTTCGAATTCTTTGGCAAGCTCTTTGCGGAGCGCCCGGGCCATAGATGGGCTATCACCAGTGCTGTTTGGGTTATAGATTATCGAGATCTGCGTGTAGTCGACCATGATCTAATTGGCGTCGCGGCGAAGGAACAGGTACCAGCTCACAGCCCACACCACAATAAGAGCAACTCCAAATGTTACCAGTCCCCGGGTAACAGAAATTATTGGTCTTGTATCTCCTTCAAAGTTTTGGATGCTTTCCCCTAGGAGACCTACACTACTAACTTGTGTTAGTGCTGCAACAGGCAAGTATTTCAGGGCTTGGATGTTATTCCCCTGCAAAATAGCGCCCACTATGGACTCTACGATTGGGAGGACAAATAACACTACAATGCCTGCCGTAATATTACGTAGCAACGTAATAAGCGCTAAACCGAGCAGTGAAAATCCGACGCTGTATGATAGCAAGCGCCCAATGACATATGGCCAATTATAGTCTTGAGCTGGCAAAATGAGGTCTTTAATCCCAACAGCCACATACGTCGTAACCACTACGGTGCCAATACCGATCAAGCTCACTACAAGCGAATACGCTAGAACGACAAGTATCTTTGAGACTAAAACTTTTGAACGGTTATTAGAAGCTGTCAGCGTATAGGTAATCATATTGTATCGAAACTCGTGAGCCATCAGTAAGATGGCTACGATTGCACTTATAAATCCAATGAGGCCTATAGCATTTTGTAGGTGGTTTAATATTGTGTTTTTAGGCAACTGATTTGTTAATTTGGGCTCAATGAATTTCTGCTCCTGGCTCATATCCGTTGGTACTTCTTCAGGGGGTAACTCTTGCTGGGCAGACATCTCAGCTTCTGTTACCTGCACCTCTTCGTACACACGGCTTGTGCCAAAGTATGTAAAAAGGGCGGTGAGGGCAATAATAAGCGCAGTTGCAAAATATGTTGATCTTACACTCAGCAATTTTCTGAATTCAGATTTCAACGTCGTTGTCATTTTTTGCTCTCCCCTCCACCAGTTTTGTATTCCTGTGATCCGGTGGTTAGTTCTAAGAATGCTTCTTCAAGTGAGAATGCCTGATTGCTAAGTTCCAAAATCGGGATGCCAGCCTCGTATGCCAAATGACCGATGTCTTCGGTCTTTGCACCTACGACTTTAAGTCCGTCATTCTGTTTTTCTACACTGTATTTTTGTTCTTTCAAGGCACGCTCCAACTGCGCTAACTTTGATGTACGCACAAATACGCCGTTGCCTTTGGCGCCATTTAAAATTGTGTCCATGGAACCGGTGGCTATTAATTTGCCCTTGCCAATGACCACTAAATCGTCGGCCATTAGCGACATCTCACTCAGCAAATGGCTAGAAACAAACACCGCATTACCCGCATCCGCATAATCTCTAAGAAACTGCCGGAGCCAATGTATTCCCTCGGGGTCAAGTCCGTTGGCAGGTTCGTCCAGTAGCAAGTACTTTGGTTTCCCCAAAATCGCTGCAGCAATACCAAGGCGCTGGCTCATACCTAAACTAAACTTACCGGGTTTCTTTTTGGCGACTTCTGATAAACCGACTACCTCCAGAACTTCATCTACCCTGGCATGAGGAATATCGCCCGCATCGGCCAAAACTTTTAAATGATTGCGCGCAGAACGCGTCGGATGAAAGGCTTTAGCTTCTAATAAAATCCCTACAACTTTTGAAGGCAAAGCATACTCATGCAGTTTTTTACCGTCAAAAGTTGTCTTGCCCTTGCCCGTGTCCAGTCCCAGCATCAACCGCATAGTTGTAGATTTGCCTGCTCCGTTTGGCCCTAAAAACCCTGTTACTTTGCCGGTAGCTACATCAATGCTTACGTCATCGACCGCCAGCTTTTTACGGTATTTTTTAGATAAGTTCTCCGCACGGATCATTTGTAGTAATTATAAGCTTTTTTTACAGATAACCAAGCAGTTCGTCTATGGTTGCACTTTGCATGCAGACTTCACGCAACTCTTTGGCGCCGTCAAAGCCGTTTATGTAGATCTTGCAGAATTTATTTAGCGTATGGATGGGGCGCTCACCTGCTTGCCAAGTATCGCGGAACAGTTCTACATGGCGCTTAAACATTGCTATGCGCTCGTCATGGCCGATCTGTTCCCATATTGATGACCCAGCAAAGAGAAATGGGTCATGAAATATGCCGCGACCGATCATAATGCCGTCAATTCCATATTGAGTAATTAAAGATTCACCTTGTTGTCGCGAAAGTACATCACCGTTGCCGATAATTAAAGTATGTTTTGCGAATTTATCGCGGATTTTTGCAACCTCACCCGCGTATTCCCAGTGCGCCGGCACCTTGCTCATTTCTTTACGCGTGCGCCAGTGCACTGTAAGCATCGACAGATCAAAGCCTAATAAAAATTCGTGCCATGTCAGGTCAATTTCGCTGAAGCCGAGTCGTGTTTTGACCGATACCGGCATATCGCCTGCACCACGTTTGGTAGCCTCAATGATTTTCTTGGCGAGTGGCCGGTTTTTAATGAGCGCAGAACATGCACCGTTTTGCACTTCTGATTTAGCTGGACAGCCCATATTTATGTCCGCGCCAACGTAATTAATATCTTCTGGCAGACCAAGTTCACGGGCTATGGTACCATCGGCAATTTGGCGGGCGATTGTCTCAAAGTTTTCTGGCTTTAGCCCCCAAAGTTGTGCAATCAATGGGCCTTCGTCGGCAGCAAAACGTAACTTTTTCATAAGCTTAGGCCGGCCCGGGCTGCATAGTCCGTCTACGTTCACAAACTCCGTGAAGTACAAATCCGCCGGCGCACTGGCATGCACGACTTGCCTAAAAACCGTATCCGTTACATCATCCATCGGTGCTAGAATAAACAGGGGTTTTTGTTTTTTATCGAGCACCGAGATCCGACTGCAAAATTAACATCTCTGATAACGGTATTCGCTCGAGAAGAATTTCTTCACTCAGGGGCAATGTTGGATAGGCTCCAGTGATTGCCTCGTGACGAGGGCGCCAGTGAGCAATTCTGCGCTCCTGCTCCTCCCGAGTTATTTCCATGACTGTAATACCATCGGCAGTTTGTAAAATTTCTGGTTTCCAATCGGCGAAGAGACCAAAATGCTCCAGTGTTTGACCAATATCTTCCGCAACACGATTGATCTGAGCCGCTAAAGCAGAGCCATGATCCTCGCCTCGAAAATCTGGGTCCGCAGGATACCTCAGGCAATAGCCATAATCCGCGATTGCATCAGCAGCGTAAGTAGCTGTATCTTCATCTAACTCTCCCCGTCCCCATTCGCTAATATCATTAGCAACTGAAATAGCTTGCTTCAACACATCGTGTCTGAGATTTGCTGCAGTCCATCCAATCGCTGTTGCAAGTTCCACATATTCTGCAACGTGCCAGGGCTGACGTTCTATTTTACCCGCCAATTCCTCCTGTGTGATACCGAGTCGTTCTGCCTTCTTACCTGCTAATAATCGCTGTGTTGGCCGCTGGGTATAACCAGCTGCCCCGTTCAAAGAGGGATAAAAATTTGGATAGGCAGTTATCTCATCAAATATTGGACGTCTATATGAGGTTGCTTGCCAATTACCTAGTTCTAGCAAATCGGTTGTATCAACTTCAGGAGCTTGAGGTGGGGTTTCGTCCCAGGCCCGGTATTTGGCAAATGGAAACTGAACCTGACGCATAGTACTTACTTGCCCCAGCGAAGTTTACGCGTCTCCCGTTCGTGACGGCGAGCGTTTGCTTTTGCTTGTTTGATTGTTGGTTGTGAAGCTCGAGCCGTAAACTTTCGGCGAATGGCCACCAAATCGTCAGGGTCAGGAGTTTTATTGGGATTGTTATCATCATGCTCAAAACGTAAATCAATGGCTCGAGCTTGCTCAGCTGCTCGTTTTTGTACTGCCGCCTCACGCTCTGCGGCTTCGGGCATACGTGCAATTGCTCGCGCCGCTAGAGAATCAGGAGCTAAAGCCTCAGGATTGACAGTTAGTATATCTGGCCTGTCGCTGTCAGGGATAAAGAGTTCTGGTTGTTCATGGCTTTGTGTGCCCATAGTTATAACATTATATCACAGTTATGCTAATTTGTCTACAGTTTATTACCTCTGTTGATGCTTGTGCTTTGGTTTAGGCTGCTTGTCAGGCATAATGCATGCAATCGACAGGAGTAAGTTAATGTTTAATGCAATTGCAAAACTTATAAATAGAAGACCAATGCATGTGCTAATTACCATGTTAGCGTTTATGGCCCTGGTTGGCGGCTTTGGCAGTGGGGTGGTAGATAACCTTACCAGTGGTGGTTTTGAAGATGTAAATTCGGATTCGTATAAGGCAGCGCAGCGTCTCGAACAAGAATTCGGACAGAAGAATAGCAATTTATTACTACTGATAACCACAGAATCGGGCACGGTAGACGAGCCTGATAATGTTGTAGCTGCTAAGAGTGTCGAAAGTCGCCTGCGTAACAGCGATAATGTCAAAAATGTCCTATCTTATTGGTCGAGCGGTAATGCTCCAAGTTTAAAGAGCAAAGACAGTAAGCAGGCGCTGATCGTTGGATCGATCGAAGGCAGTGAGGACGAAGTCAAAGAACATGTGGCTAAGATCAGTGATGAATTTACGACTGATAGTGGCCTTAAAGTCGAGTTAGGCGGTACAGCTGAAATCAATCGGCAACTCAACGAGCAAATTGAAAAAGACCTAGCCCAAGCCGAGTTGATTGCGATTCCGATTACTCTGATTATCCTTTTGTTTGTCTTCCGCTCACTGATTGCGGCGTTGCTGCCTATCCTTATCGGTGTGTTCGCCATCTTTGGCTCATTGTTTGTGCTGGCCATTCTGCAGTTATTTACAGATGTTAGCGTCTATGCTCTCAATCTGACGACAATGCTGGGACTTGGGCTTGCCATTGATTACAGCTTGTTTATCGTCTCACGCTTCCGGGAACAATTGGCTCATGGTGAGTCAGTAGATGCTGCGATTACGCATACCGTCCAAAAAGCTGGCAACACGGTGTTATTTTCGGCTCTTACGGTGGCGGTTTCGCTGGCGGCTCTGCTGGTATTTCCGCAAACATTCCTACGCTCTTTTGCCTTTGCTGGTGTAGCCGTGGCAATTGTATCCGCGGTTGGGGCAATCTTCTTGCTACCGGCAATTTTGCGTTTACTTGGAAATAATATTAACCGTTTCCATATCGGCAGGGCGGTAAATTACGAACAAGGCAGCCGCTTTTGGCACCGCATGGCAATTTTCGTGATGCATCGGCCGGTTCCGGTGGCAACGGCCGTGATGGCTTTACTGTTGTTCTTAGGTTTGCCGTTCTTGAACATCAATCTCGGACGCAGTGATGAGCGTAGCCTGCCAAAAGATAACCCCGTGCGCGTTGTCCATGAACAGTTACGGCAGAATTTCGCCTCGAATGAAACAGGTGCATTGCGGGTAGTCAGCGAGCAAAGCGACTACCTGACTGTTGGCAATATAAACCGTTATGCTTTGTCTCTTTCTGAATTAGAAGGCGTTGATCATGTACAAACATACGCAGGTGTATACGCGCAGGGCGAAAAAATCTCACCTACTCGAAACCCGCTGCAAATCAGTGATAAGGGTACTTGGCTAACAGTTGTTCCAAATATCGAGCCCGTATCGAAAGAGGGCGAAAAGCTGGCACGTGATGTCCGCGCCGCAGAGGCGCCATTTGACGTCAAGGTGGGAGGCAGCGCGGCAGTGCTCACGGATCTTAAGCAATCAATAACCGATAGATTGCCATACGCGATGCTACTGATTGGGGTGGCAACATTTATTCTCTTGTTCCTGATGTTCGGCAGTATTCTTGTGCCAATCAAAGCTTTAATCATTAATGTCTTATCGATGTCGGCAGTATTTGGGATTTTGGTGTGGATATTCCAACAAGGCCATCTGTCAGGGCTGTTGGGCTTTACCCCAACCGGCTCGATCGAAGCGACTATGCCAATCCTGATCTTTTGCGTGGCATTTGGCTTGAGCATGGATTACGAAGTTTTTCTGTTGTCCCGCATCAAAGAGCATTACGACCAAACAGGTAACAATACCGAATCCGTTGCGCATGGGCTAGAAAAAACCGGCGGCATTGTAACGGCAGCGGCGCTGTCTATCAGCGTGGTGTTTTTTGCGTTTGCAACCTCGCAAGTGGCAGTTATCAAGCTGGTTGGCTTAGGACTTGCGATTGCTGTGTTGCTTGATGCATTTATCATCCGTGGTACGCTAGTGCCAGCCTTTATGCGGATGGCCGGCAGTGCTAACTGGTGGGCCCCAAAAAGCCTCCAAAACCTCTCCCGCCGCTTCCACCTTCATGATTAATAATTAGCGAATGAAGCTAGAATTCATTTCTGCTTCATTTGTTTCCGCTGGCTTGGGAAGAGCAGCGAAGCGAATGAGAAACCATAAGCCGTAGGTCCCCTTTTCCCTGTAATACAGGGAAAAGGGCCGCGCATAGGTGTCTCGATTCTGTTTTACTCCCAGCGGAAGACTTTAAAAGCGATGATGTAGACAGCAATCAGCCAGCCTACGATGACTGCTAACTGGGGGCCGAGGTCGGTAAGCTGGGCGTTTTCGGTGATAATCAGACGCACGGAGTCTATGACTGGTGTGAGCGGAATGAATTTGGTAATTTTCTGTAAAACCTCTGGCATAAGAAAGGTTGGGAAGAATACGCCACTTAAGAACATCATTGGCATGGTGATAACCTGAGCCAGCGGCGCAGCTTGGTTCTCGTTCTTGGCCCAGCCGCCAAGGCTCAGACCGATACCGAACAACATCGAGACACCAAGCAAGACAATAACAATCAGATTTAGGTAATTGCCGCGCATATCCAGATCAAAAAACAAGACGGCAGCAATGAACATTACCGATACCGATAACAGGCCAACGAAAGCGTTGGAAATCATGTTGCCGATAAAATACTGCCAGACTTTGAGGGTGGTGGTATTATAACGCCGCAGGACACCGCGCTGCTTGAGACGTGGGAAAACCGTGGTAGGTCCGAATATGCCCATACTGAGCAGCGTAAAGCCCAAGATGCCGGAAAAGGTGTAGTCAAAGCGGGTCAGGCCCTTGGTAGCGGTAGATTCGGCTTTGACGGTGAACGGCGAGGGGCTTGGTACGATATCCTGATTGATATCTTTGAAAATCCCATCCATAACCGAGGCAAGTGTGGTGCCAGCCGATTCATTGCTTTGATCATATAGTATCTGCAGTTCCCCGCTCGGGTATGGCTTGCCCGGCTTGACTGCTCCAAAACTTTCTGGCAGGGTTATGGTGGCCTCTAGCTGGCCGCGGTTCATCTTTTCTTTGGCCTTGTCTAAATCTGTTATTTCTTTGTCTACCTTAAAAACTTTATTTTCTTCTAATTTGCTAGCAAACTCGGTGGCAAACTGGCTGGAAGATTTGTTGAGTAATCCAACGCGGAAGGAGACTTCGTTATCGCCGCCAAAGATAGTACCGAATATAACCAGGAAGATCAGTGGGAAGAAAAACACCCAAAAGATGGCCACCTTATCGCGGAACAGGCGCCGCACATCGATCTTTACAAACGTCGTTACTGGCAATAAGGATTTTTTGAGCTTGTCCATCTTAATCTCTTAACGCCTTCCCAGTCAGATCAATAAACACATCTTCCAAATTAGCTTGCTCAACCTGCTGTTCTTTTTTAAAACCCTTTTTGAGCAAGGATTTGATCAGATTCTTTGGGGTATCAAGGGCAATGATGTTACCGCTGTCCATCACAGCAACACGGTCGCACAGCAGCTCGGCCTCATCCATGTAGTGGGTGGTCATGACGACCGTAACGCCGCGGTCACGGACTTCACGGATAAGATCCCACAGATTACGTCTGGCTTGCGGATCGAGTCCGGTGGTTGGCTCATCCAGGAAAAATACCTTTGGTCCATGGACCAGGGCAGCCGCGATACTGAAACGTTGGCGCTGGCCGCCACTGAGCTGCTCAGGATAACTGCTAGCCTTGTCTTCGAGCTGGACACTTTTTAAAAATTTCATGGCATCAACCTTTTCGCCGTAAGCAGCTGCAAAAAATTCGATGAGTTCTGTCAGCTTGGTTTTTTCTTCAAAGCTGGGCGTCTGCGGCTGCACGCCGATAAGGGATTTGATTGTTCGGGGATTGGTGGCTACATCATAACCAGCCAAGTTGGCGTTTCCGCCATCGATCGGCCGCAAGGCTTCCAGCATCTCTAAAGTAGTGGTCTTGCCGGCTCCGTTTGGGCCCAAGATGCCGAATATCTCGCCTTCTTTAACCACAAAGCTGATAGCTTTGACAACTTTTTTCTTGCCATAAACTTTAGTCAGTTTGTTTACTGTTACTATTTCCCGAGCCATTAACTATCAAGTATAGCCATCATAGGCATGTTTACACAATAAAAAACACCCTTCCGAAAAAGGGTGTTTTTTTAAAGCTAAGTAACTTAGGCCTTGCGCTTGACGGTCAAGAAACCGTTGCGTGGGTTTTCGTTTACTTCCATACCGCTTGGCAAATCTGTTGCTTCTGGGCGTTGGTCTTTGCTGAAGTAGTAGATAGTTTGCTCTTTGCCACCGCGCAAAGTAACAGCCTTTGAATTCAGGTAATATGTGACACCTTTAGAGTTTGTGTGCTTGTAAGCCATTGACGTTTGTCTCCCTCTCTTCACTTTACTGATAGTAGCCCCATCGTACGCCCCAGTTAATTTGTTTGTCAATAGATGAGCAACAGTTTTCGTAGCAATTATCAAATATAACAGGGGTTAAAGAAGTTAATTATTTTCAATAATCCACAGAGGTGATTTTATTCATGAGACATAGATATTGCTCTTTACTAAGCATATGCGGTACTATTATCACAGCAATAATTTAACTATTAAAGTGGAAGAGGTTTATGGAATTTATGAACCGTAGCGGCCAAGGCCCGCAACACCCTGGCGTACAATCGCATTCAGCACCACAGCCTGTTGTATCGGCTGTAGCCGAAAAAAGATTACGTGATAAGTCATACGGCAAGTTTTCGATTTTCATGCTTGTATTAATCGGAGTAACGATTGCTTTGCTAACGGCTTATATCGCAACCTTACAAAATAAATCAGAAGGCAGTTTTATTGATGGAAACAGGTTCCAGGCAGTGTTCTTGAACGGTGGCCAGGTGTACTTCGGCAAGATCCGTGATCTTAATAGCCGGTTCATCACACTTGATAATATCTACTACCTGCAAACCAACGAAACCACCGATAAAAACGGTAAACCTACTGCAGTGAGCCCTACTCTTGCCAAGCTCGGTTGTGAGCTGCATGCCCCAGAGGACAAGATGGTCATCAACCGAGAACAAGTCCAGTTCTGGGAGAACCTAAAAGACGAAAAGCAAAGCAAGGTAGCCTACGCTATCCAGGAATACGTCAAGAAGTATCCTAACGGTGAGACGTGTACCGATCCAGCCCAAGCCGCATCTGCTACACCTGCCACGAACAACAACACTACCCCGACGCAGCAGACCCCAACCCAGAGCACACCAGCTCCTTAAGGTCGTGGGGTTTTCTAACGATAACCGCCGCCCGTAACCAGGTGGTGGTTTTGCTTAGGGTATAACTTATGTTTTTGCATACGTATTATTAAATAGATATCAGAAAGTACCAATGAAAGTAGAAACGTTCCCTAAATTTTACTATCGGGAGTTTTTTAATGATGCTTGGCAAGATGTTGCTTGAGTATCAATTCGCTCAGTAATCTTAGACAAAACATCACGAAAGCCATGGCAGCTAGGATAAAGCTCCAACCTGCTAGATCGAACGACCAACGCGCGCTCGCAAAATCAAACTTGTATAAATCATCAGGAATTTTGACTTGCTTCTGTTTAACCCCACGATCTTCGATGTAATTGCGGATACAATCCAGACGGTTGCTGCCCGAGAAACCAGTAGAGATTTGTTCTTCACAATGGTTTTGGGCATCGGTATAGATGGTTTCATTTGAGACGTCGAGGCGCTTTTGCTCGGCTAAAACTAACCTCTCGTAGTGATACTTGAGCTGGATCGGCGGCTTGATGGCGTTGTCGCCGGCCGCCAGGTTGGTATTCATATGTCCGTAGACATGCTCCCGCAGATCCTGTAAAGCGCCTTCGATGTCGCCATCCTGCTCATCAGCCGCAAAGACGGCTGCGCGCAGTTCAATCATTTTTTGGTTATTGGCTCTGAGGGCAAAAATTCCGACTACTAACAGTATTAAAGTGACTGCCAAAAATGTCCACAATGGAATGGCCCGCAGTTTCACCACATGATGATGAATTTTACGCTTATGCATCTTAGTACTCATTATAGAACCGTTAAGGCGTAGATGATAGAGGATATAAAGGTTATACTTATTATTAATTATGCATATCTACTTTTCTGGTATTGGTGGCACCGGTATAGGCCCCTTGGCATTGATTGCCAAACAAGCCGGCTACGATGTCAGCGGATCTGACAAACAGCATAGCCAGTACATTGATTACCTGAAGAAGCAGGGAGTAAACCGCATAAGCATCGGCCAGGATTACCAGACAATCGCCTTTGCCCACACCCACGATCCGATTGATTGGGTAGTGTACTCGTCTGCCCTGCCCAAAGAAAATCCGAACCATCCCGAGTTGTTATTCGCTGAGCAAAATCAGATCCGGCGTTCTAAACGCGACGAATTTTTAAACCATCTTTTGAAAGATACAAGTCAGAAACTCATTGCTATTGGCGGTACCCACGGAAAAACCACCACTACGGCTATGACAGTGTGGTTGGCGCAACAGCTGGAACTACCCATGAGCTATTTAGTACCTGCCAAGATTTCGTTTGGAGAAATGGGACATTTTGATGAAACGGCCGAATATTTTATCTATGAGGCCGACGAGTACGATCGCAATTTTTTGAGTTATACCCCTGCGATGTCAATTATCTCCGGCATTGACTGGGACCATCCAGATGTGTACCCGACGCGCGAGGAATATTATGAAGCCTTCCGGGAATTTTTGGACGCTTCAGATAAGTCTGTACTATGGCAGGCCGATGCCAAACGAATTGCCATAAATGAAACGAACGCCCGAACGGTGCTTGCGGAAGACACTGACCTCACGCATCTAAAATTGGTTGGCGAAGTAAACCGTCGCAATGCCCACGCCGCAATTGTAGCTTTAGAAAAATTAGGCTTTGGAACTTACAACGACATCGCCCCCTGCATGCAAGACTTCCCTGGTGTTTCCCGCCGCTTTGAAAAGATTGCCGACAATATCTACAGCGATTACGCCCACACACCCGAGAAAATACGTGGCGCCTTGCAGCTGGCCCACGAAGTCGCTGGTGACAATCTAATAGTAATTTATGAGGGCTTGCACAACACCCGCCAGCACTTTATTAAAGAAGAGCTGAAGCATTTGTTCGATGACGTCAAAGAGTTGTATATTGTGCCTAGTTACTTAGCCCGTGAGGATCCGGATTTAGAAATGTTAACGCCAGAAAATTTAATAAGTCTTACCTCTAAACCTGATATCGCAACCGCCTCAAAGCTAGACGATGAACTTAAGAAAACGATTTCTAAGCAGGCTGAAGCTGGAAATCTGGTCTTGTGCCTTACCGCTGGTGGCGGCGGATCTTTAGACGAATGGCTCCGCAACTCATACTCAACCTAGCCGTAAATCAGTACTTCCGATAGACTTATACACTGAAGGAGATTTATGAAATTACTACAAGCTAACATTTGGGGTGGCCGACTTTCGAATCAGTTAATTGACATTCTTGCAAAAGAAAAAGCGGATATACTGTGCTTCCAAGAAATAATTAGTACTAAAGGTGATGGATTTATCTTCGAAACACTTGAAAATATAAAAAAGCAATTGGGGTATGAATATAGTTTTTTCTCACCAGTGTTTGATATAAATCTCATGCAAAAAACTGCAGGTTTTGGGAACGCTATCTTGAGTAAATTGCCATTCGAATCTACCAACACAGTCTTTACACGACTTGAGCACAAAAATAATTTTGACTTTGATTTAGACGATTATAATATTCGGAACTTCCAACATGCTTCTATAAATATTAATGGCCAGTTGCTTCATGTACTTAATCATCATGGGCACCATGTTCACCAGAATAAGAACGGCGATAAAGAAACCATGCGCCAGTGTGGGATAATCGCTGATTACATTAAACAGTTAAAAGGAGCAGTAATCCTAGTTGGAGATTTTAACCTAGCACCTCATAGTGAGTCTTTGGAACAAATTAATGGGATACTCCGAAACTTATCGGTTAAATTTGACCTAAAAACTACTCGAACTTCACTAACAAACAAAACCGAAGTTTGTGATTATATATTTGTCAGTGAAGATATTAAAGTTACCGAATTTTTTGCTTCAGATGATATTTTTTCCGATCATAAGGCTCTAATTTTGGAATTCAGTATTTAACGGTTATCGCCCGAGCCGCTTAACTTTCCGCGTTGCTGGCGGCTGGCTAGTTTTTCGACATTTGCACTAGCTACATTTTCCAAATCAAGGCCTAGGTATTTTGAAAGTACTGCAACATACCAAAGTACATCGCCAAGTTCTTTTTGCATGTCTTGTCGATCAATCTGCGTCTCATCTGTGTTTTTATCGCGCACGAGTTTTTTAAATTTCTCGGCAACTTCACCGGCTTCCCCAACTAGGCCAAGTACAAGGTGAAACAATTCATTTTTCCGTTTCAAATTAGCTGTTTTAATTGCAGCTATTTGATATTCATCGAACGTCATAATAACCCTCCGTTAATCCAACCATTGTAACGTATGAATTATTGAAGGACGCCGACGAGGAACAAAAGTACAACAACACCAAAAGCCATCAGCCAGGTTGTGGGTTGCATAGTACGTTGCTTCAATTCATCTTTGACGTAATTAGTATCGGATAGGGCTTCCATCATGGCTTTGGTTTTCGACTTTTCCTGTGGCTTCGTCTGACTAGATTGTGAATCGCTTGATTGCACATCACTTGTATCGGTGTTGATGATTGTAGAACCAACTTGGGCGGCGAATTGCGGCTCGGCGGCTTCTCGCTGCAAGCGCTCCTGCTTTTGCTCTTGTCTGAATTCTTCGCCATACTCGACAGATGGATTTTCGACAGCATGGCCGGTCTTTTTATCGACTTCTACTCGGTGCCAGGCGCTGGTTTCTACACGGCGATCATCTGGAGTTTGATAGATTTGTTCAGATATCGGCTTGTCTTCAGGGGCAAGTTCCTCGGGCTTTGGCATTGGTTCAGCCTTGGCGAGAGGTTCGAATGAGGCAGGTTTTTCAAAAGGATACGGTGCGCGTTCGAAACTAACAGGAGCAACAATTGCTTCTGGAGCTTGCAATACTGGAGCGGATTCGGCTGCAGCTGCAGCATGTAAGATCGGGTTTGGAGCCTCAGGCTGATGAGCGAATGGCATCGCTTCCGGTTGAAAAGGCATGAATGGTTTAGTTGGAGCAGCTCCTTGGCGCGCCGGAGTTTCATTGGCAACAATAGGTGCGGTTTCTTTAGGAGCAATAGGTGGCAAAAAGGGTGGTGGCGCTTGCTCGGGAGCTTTTTTAAGCCGGTTCAGTCTTTCGACGGTATCCGTTTGCTCAGCACGAAGTTGTTTGATAACGCTGTTTTGCTTTTCGATGCCTTTTTGAGTTTGATCGATTGCTTCACGCTTGCCGCGGCGGCCAATCCACCAACCAACAATTCCACCACTGACAACACCACGACTCAAGCCACGCTTTTCGGCACGGTAAACTTCGTGTTCTAACTCAGAACGACTGACATTATCCTCGGATTCACGGGCATGACGCAAAGAGGGCCGGTTAGCTTCTTCAGTACTGTCCATATCTAGCACATGCCGGCGTTCAGACGTAATCGGCTCAGTAGGGATAGTTTCATAGTATCGGGTGTCCGGCGTATCTTCAATTGCGGGGGTCTCCGCAGAGATGTCGGCTGTTGGGGCAACCTCTTGAGTAGTCATATCGTCCCCCTCTGTTTCCCCAACCTTTAACGGTACCTTTGTTTCGTTTTCTTCTGCAAATGTTTCTGCAACAGATTCTTCATGCTCGATCTTAATGGGTTCTTCAGCTTCCAATTCCCCTTCAACGACCGGAGTTTCAGTCTCATTTATAGTTTCTTCTACAGCTTGGCGATTTTTGGGCGGACGTCCCCGTTTACGCTTCGGTTTATCTTCTTGGGAAGGAATAATGGTTTCTTCAGTAGTTGTTTCTAGAGGAGGCAATACTGATTGGGGTGTCTCTATGTTTTGTTGTTCGGTCGGGACCTCAGTAGTCTCTACTTCTTCGGACAGTTTGGGCACACGCTTAAACCGCGAACTTTTTTTGATCCTTGGTTCCTGTTTGTCTTCTTTTTTCTCGAACAAACTATCTAGTGGGGCATCTTCAGGTTTTTGAGTAGTTTTTTCTTCGCTAGCAACCGGCATTACAGATTTAGGCACACGAGTCGTCTTCTTCTTTTTGGGCATTTTTTTCTCACCAGATTTTACTGGTTCCTTGTCCGACTCGAATGGCGTGAATGGATTTCGTTCAGCAGTCATAATATAGAGATATATTATATCACTATTTGTTTTTTAATACAATATTAAAGTTTGATATCTATAGCTTCACCATCAACTGGCATTAAAAATTCAATATTTTTACCGGCAAAATAAACTTTGCAACGCTCATACATATCCTTGCGCCAAGCGTCGTTCCACATCCAATCGTGAATCGGCACAACAAAACGAGGACGCAGCGCTTCTGCTAGACGTATGCCAGCAATTGCAGAACCCCACGGTCCAGCCAGTGGCATGGCAAAAATCGATTTTGAAAGAGTGCTTTGTAAGCTGTCACCGGGATGCGTGAGAATGTTTAAGACATTCACAGCGATATTGTCTGCCGTAAAGCCGCCACTGAGCGGTTCCATGTTTTCGTGCTGGATACTTGTAGCTTCTATTAAGGGAGAGGTGTTGCCTGTTTTAATGTTTGCTTCCGTTAAGGCTTGCCTTACGGCAGGCGTCGAAATAATCGGCACCTCTGGGAACTTTTGACACAATTCATGCACAAACGTAGGGGAAAAATGATCAAAATGCTCATGAGTTATAGCTATCGCATCAAGTCGGCTCAAATCAGCAACTTTGAACAGCCCAGATTCATGTGACATTTGACCCGGATCAATTAAAACCGTGCCCGACTCGGCCTCGACCAGCAGGCAGGCATGGACAAATTTGGTGAGGCGAACATACATAGGCTTTGAACTAGAGAGCTAAGAAGGCGGCTACAACAAGCAAGAGAACAACGACTGCAATGATTACCATCATTCTGGCGGAACTGCTCTTTGGTGCCGCAGCAGCTGGTTGCTGGACTGATGGGGCTGATTGCTCAACAGAATCTGCTGGCGTAGGCGCAGGGGTTGGTTCTACGGGTGTTTGAGGTGTGGGTTCGCTTTGGACGGGCGGCGTTGGAGCTGATGAGACATCTGATTGTACTACCGTACCAGGTGTCGCTGGCGGTGTACCAGCTTCGTCGGCTGCATTAGGGTTGCTAGGGTTGTTTCCGGGAGTATTTTGTGGGTCCATTTGATTCCCTCCTTATTCTTTGGCTTTAAGCGCTAAAAATTAGACACCTGTTATTAATACTATTCCTGGCATCCATTGTACAACATAAGCGAGTTCCCTTGAAATGACAGTAAGTTTTCTCGCATTAATCCGGCGGTACATGCGTCAAGGTGACTATAAATGATAAAATATGTCTGCCATTTGCTAAACTATAATTAATAATTATGTTGATCCGGATCATTCGGCTACTGCAACGCTTAGTGGTGTTAGCAATTGGTATAGGTATCGTATACCTTGCCGTCTGGCAGTTCTTTCCATTTTTCGACAATCAAGTGCCTTGGGCAGTGGCATTGTTTGCTACATACGTCTTTACGGCTTATTTTTTTATTCCGCTTATTACACGCTTAATCCGCCTGTTTGTGCGACCCAAGCACATCCCTTTGTATTGCGTCACGCCTGATGGTTTTGTAAGCGATCCTATTAATATTGGGCTGGTGGGTGACCGAGAGCAATTAGAAGCTGCCATGATTAAGGCCGGCTGGTACGTTGCACACAAACGAACCATAAAGACTATGTTTAAAATGGCTCGGGCTATCTTGAACCGTCAATCTTATGTAAACGCACCGTTTAGCAGTCTATATTTGTTTGGACGCAGACAAGATATAGGTTTTCAAAAACCCATCGAAGATAACCCGTCGCATCGGCATCATGTGCGTTTTTGGGCCTGTCATTTGGACGGACCGGAAGCTTTTCATCATGACGTGCATTTTTGGAAACGGTTTCATCGCCCCCGGCATGATAATTTGAGCCGCCAGCTTTGGGTTGGCGCCGCTTCACGCGATATCGGTATTATGCCAATCCGCCATAACGCTCAACTGACACATATGATTGATCCAGACACTAATTCCGAGCGGGATTTAATCGTCGAAGATTTACGCCATAGCCACTCCGTGGCAAAAACCCTTACAGAACGCGTCCACGCAGGCCTGAGCCTGCGCAATCGTGTATTAGGAGGAGTTCTTCACACTGACGGCAAAATCCGCATCTGCATCTTAAAAGACTAGGGCTTTTCGACGAGTTGGAACGGGAACTGAAAATCAATCATGTTTTTGATACATTCACTACCCTCTGCGCCGACATTTTGACCGGGATTTGTATGGCCGAAACTTTGCCTTCCTGGATAAATTGGCAGTTCGTCTTCGCTAACGACATGCCAGTCTGGCCCGCTTATATCTCCATCGAACACTGCACGCTCAAATGATTTATTTAATAATAAACCCAATTGCCGATGCCGGCAGAGTCGGTCACATCTGCAATCTTACGTGGTTCACCGCCATCTATATTCATAATATAATCTGCTGTCTCAGTGCCATCATTGACGCGGAAGACCGCATACTTATCATTAAGCCAGTAGAAAGGCAGGTTCAAACCACTGCGAGTCGTAAGTACCGTATCGCTTTTGATCGCTTTGTCATAAGTGAGTAGCACGCCCTTGCCGCCATCGCGTGAATCACGCCATAAGCTCACAGCACGTGTGGGGTTGTCTGCGAAAATCCGGCTGGTTTTTTTATCGGGCGCAGGAATAGGCACTGCACCTCCCACAGATCCCAAAATGTAGCGGTACCATGACTTGCCGACTTTAAGTTCCAGTGACTCGTAAGTACTGCGCACAATAGTATTTACTTCTTTACTTAGTAAAGTCTTCTTATCACTGCCATCCGGGTTGATGCCATGCAGGGCTGCCACGGTTTTTTCACTGAAAACATCAGACTGCGCATAAAACACCCGGTTATTGGCCATCACGACATCATTAAATGAATTGGAACTTGCTAGTTCTTTGACATCGGAATAATCTTTGTAATTAAAGCTCATGAGCCGGTGCCGCTTGGGATCAGTACCACTGGCACCAGCGGCAATTTTTACATACACCAGATGCCCTTGTGCGTCCCAACCTATGATTTGGATTTGGTCAGACTGATCGATCTTGACCAGATTTCCGTCTTTGGTGTTGAGAATATACAAGGTATTAAGCAGATATCCGTCACTGCTGCGTACATTCTCACGCGATGCCACCAATGCCGCCACTTCATCCTTTTGATGCGGGACAAGAGCAATATCGTCACGCTCCAGGCCCGTACCTTGAACTAGTTTTTTTTCGTTTTTGCCATCTATATGTGCGGCATAAACATCATATGTGCCTGAGCGCTTGGAAATATATACATGCTTTCGTAACGGCACCAACTCAACAGACTGGCTTTCTTTGTTGTTTACGTTAATTTTGACGGCTTCAGCCCGATAACTGACTGCCGAAAAGTCAATCGTCACTTGCGCAGTATCATCCAGAGTCGCCGTATCAAGTGTCAAGACGACCTTACCTTCAGAATCAGATATAGCGTTCCCCTCACCTGAGCTGACCTCAGCATCTTTTATCGGGCGGGCGCTTAAACTGTCAATGACCGTAAAAGCATACTGAGCACCGACGGCTTTAGCTTCTAATTCACCTATCGGATTGCTCCCCCAGCCAACGGTGTAGTCGCGTTCAATAGTAGCAAACGCGCGTTTTTCTATCAGAAGTTTGGCAGGGCCTAACCGCACTTGATTTAAAACTACTTTGCCATCTTGGTCGGTAAGACCGCTGCTGTTGGCTACCCGCACACTGACATTCTTGAGTGGCTGACTTGTGAGTTCATCAATAATACTAACTGATACCGAGGCACGGACACCAAAATTATTAAGTACGTAATAACGACTTTTGGGCATATAGCTGATAGCGCCAGCTGCGGCTAAAATGATAATGAACAAGCTCCAGCGGGTTTTTGAATTACCGAAGAACCGCAGCAGCCATGATCGTTTTTTCGGCTCTTCCTCTTGCACACCGGCTTCAAGATCGCGTGTTTGGTCTTCGGCTTCCAAAACCACATCACCTTCTTCGGCCACAATATCATCTATGGCTTGGACGATGACCGGGTCATCAGAGATACCATCTTCAGTAATTTCTGAATCTACGGTTGCTAAAGTTCTTTCATCTGTTAACTCAGTAGTAGGTGAGGTCTCTTCTTGGTCTGATTTGGTTTTATCAACTTCCATGTCACTGGCAGGTATTTCTGTATTGGGTTCCAACTCTTTAGTATCATCGTCTACTACTTCAATTTGAGTTTTATGTAGATATGGCTCCTTAGCCTGCAGGGCTTCATTGACTTCACGGGCTACAGCCGCGACATCGTCTCCAGTGGAAGGAGTTGGAGGGCTTACAGCAGTGTCTGTTTCAGACTTTTCGGCTTTCTTAGGCATAACTTATAATCCAAGCATAACAGATTTACTTATCGCTCTCTATTGAGGAGTCCGGGAGGCTAACGTTTTTTCTTGGAAGATTTTTTCTTGGGTTTAGTCTTTTTGGTAGCAGTTTTAGGACTCGGCTTTTCTTCCTTGGCAGCAACTGATGGAACTACCATAAGTGTCGAATCTGGTTTAGACATTCTCCTAAGTAACCATACGGCTATAACTAGGACGACTATGATAGCTGCACCCCAAAGATAAGGAGCCATATCACCCGAAGTAACAATAGCTCGGGATTGAGCACCGCTTTCGCCAGTATTTTCTACTGTAATGCGATCAACGTCTTGTGTCAGTACTTCGGCTGGCGCGCTGGATTGGAAATCAGAACTTTCCGAGGCTCCAGGCGATGACGTATCTACCTCTGGTGATGTTGTGTCATCTTGAGGATTTTGCGTTTCGGGAACGGTTTGTGTTGTGTCTGCAGAATTATTCATATTTTGCTTATGCTTAACTATATCGTGAAATACCCCGCTTACTCAACTGTAATCGTACCTTCGTGTGTTGACTGGAGGTGATTGTGAAAGCCCCATTCACCTTTGGTGTTCAGGATAACTGTTTCCTCTTCGCCTGGACTGATTTCGCCTACATTTAACTCAGAATTTAATTGGTGAGAAGGATGATCATCAGATGCAAAATCTAATGTACGTGATGACTTGTTTGATATACGCACTTGGACGCCTGATTTAACCCTTACGTTATCTTGTTCAGCGAAACCTTCTTCGGTGTATGTGATGGTAGTTAGAGGTTCGTCCGTTCCCATAGTACTACCGTCCTGAGTCGCTTGATCTTGAGTAGTATCAGTTGGGTTTTGGCTCGGTGCTGCCGCCTCTTTGTTGCCTAATTGCAAGGCGACAATTACTCCCACAAAAATCAGCGCGATAATAACTACGACTGCTCCACTTTTTTTCATCATTCTTTCTCCCTTGCCGGTTCAGGCTTGCCTAGCACCTTTTGCCCATAGGTATATAGTAAGCACACGAGTAAGATCACACCGTAGCTCAACCAGATCGGCTTAAACCAAGTTGATTGGATATGTGAACCCAATACCCACCCATGAATAAGTATCAAGATCATCGCCAGGTCACTCAGCGCTTGTAAATATGGCCGCCACGGTTTAAATCGTTTGAGGCGTAACAACTCGTAGCTTAAAAAGATGAGAAGACTAATCATACCGAGTGTCACGGCCCAGATCATTCCCGCCCCAACATAAGCTTTATAGCTGCCAGGCGGGAGTCCAAAGCCATCTACAAATAACTGTCCGATGAACAGGCTGGGATGAATCAAAAAGAACCCTAGAGCCATATAGCTGCTTATGAAGAAATATTTTTTTATGACGCTTCTGTCGACTCCTAAGTATTGGCGGGCTGCAGCAACAATATAATGGCTTAAGAAAATACTAAAAGCGAGCAATCCAAATATTGGGAAAAGGCGGTAACTTGTGAGTTTACCCAACTGCCAATCAACGCTTTGGCCAAATACTGCCAAAGCAGTTGAACATAACAGTATTACTATACCCCATGCCAGCCATTGAAATTGACTATTACTTACCTTCATACCTAGCTATATAATAACAAGCTATGGCAATAAGTTTAGCATCAGATGAGTCGGTACACCTTGCTGCCGTACATTTACAGGCAGTCGATCCGGTGCTGACAGTGCTCGTAAAACGGTATGGATTGTGTACCCTTCGACCACATACCCATTACTACCGGGAGCTTGTGGAGTCAATCGTCGGCC
>JALYQI010000047.1 GCA_030855955.1 bacterium
CTTATGAGGCGTTAAAGAAGGGCAAAATAAAATTTGCTATCGGTACTCATGCTCTATTGCAGGATAAAGTACAAATGAAAAACCTAGGTCTACTGGTTGTAGACGAACAGCACCGGTTTGGCGTGCAGCAGCGGCAAGCTTTGTTAAAATCTACCGGACATGTGCCGCATGTGCTAAGCATGACAGCCACGCCAATTCCTCGCTCACTCGCCCTTACTTTATATGGAGAGCTGGATATTTCCTTGCTTGATGACATGCCACCAGGTCGTAAGCCTATTATCACTACTCTCGTTTCGCCAAACTCCCGGGATAAGATGGAGCAACATATAAATAATGAAATAATAAAAGGTCACCAAGTTTATGTAGTATGTCCGGTCATCAACGAAGAAACCAAACTCGAAACCATCAGTGCCGAAGCTATGTTTAATAAACTTTCGACCAATGCTTTCAAAGATAAGAAGGTAGGTCTGCTGCACGGTAAGTTGAAGACTGAAGAAAAAATAAGAGTCATGGAACAGTTTATAGCTAAAAAACTTGATATATTAGTTGCAACAACGGTGATAGAAGTGGGTGTTAACGTATCTAATGCCACTGTGATAGTCATAGAAGGTGCAGAGCGCTTTGGGCTAGCGCAGATGCATCAACTTCGCGGCCGAGTTGGCCGCAGCACGGACCAGGGTTATTGTTATGCTGTGCCGTCAGATTCTAAAGCGCCCAGTAAACGATTGAGGGCACTAGTTCAGTCAACCGATGGATTCAGATTAGCAGAGCTCGATCTCGAAATACGCGGTCCTGGTGCTATTTATGGTACTTTGCAACATGGTGAATTAGATTTAAGGTTTGCGAATTTTAGTGACTATGTCCTTATTAACAAGGTAAGAACAGCAGTTCAGGAATTTATTAAAAGCGATTTACTGCTCAAAAATTATCCGGAACTTGCCAGACGCGTAAGACGCGCCCAAGCGGTGATTACACTTAATTAAGGTATACTAGTGTCGAAGTTATGTATTCCGGTTTAGTGTTAACCAAATACTCTGGGCGCGTCATGGGCGCGCACCAAAAGATCGACCGCGTAGCCCGCCGGCATCTGTCAGAAGTGCTATCCGACAATATGTCTTTTCCTGGTATTATGGAAATTCTAAAATTTGAAGGTAAGAATGGCCCCGATGGTATCAAACGTAAGAGTCCAGGCCGCGATGAACCATGGCATTATTTAACCCCTTTATCAGATGATAATGCCGATTTTATAGCTATTATCGATACACATTACCGAGCACTGGTTAAATACTTGAAGTCCAATAATAACGAGAGAGCCGCTTTTGAAGCCGCTTGGCTGGCCCATGCCATCGTCGATGGCTTAACTCCCGCCCATCATTACCCCTACGAAGAGAAAATTGCCGAACTGCGTGGTGGCAAAACCAAAGAAAGCCGTACAACCATCAGCGAAAAATTGATTTTTAAAGGTGACACTGTCTCAAAGACTATATTAAATACGGCTAAAGCATATGGACCGAAAGGGGTATTTATGGCTCACTCACTATTTGAGATGGGTTTTACGATTATAGTCAAACCTCTAAGGTTTCCCGATGCTCGTCCTAAAGAAAAAGATATAGAAGAATTACAAAATAAAGGTTATTCGGCTTACTTCATGCATCGGGCACGGGAAATAGCGGTGTTGGAAATGTATGAAAATTATCTGAAAGTTGGCTGGTCGCCAAAATTAAGCAACCAGGTACGGCACAACCTGGCACCTACGATGGTAAAGACGGTTACAATTATTTGGTTGGCGGCGGCGCTTGAGGCTGCTAAGTGAGACTCATAGCGGGTTATTTAAAGGGTAGGATTATAACTGAGACACACGGTCATCGGACTCATCCGATGAGCGAAAAAATCCGAGGGGCGCTATTTAATGCCTTGGGCGATATCGAAGGACTGGCCCTACTTGATGCCTACGCTGGAACTGGTGCAATAAGTTTTGAGGCCATAAGCCGTGGCGCAGTACATGTAACGGCTATAGATCTGGATAAGGCTGCGCATCGCACTATTTTGGAGAACGCGGATTCTTTGGGAGTAGAGGGTAAAATCAAGGTCGTTAAAGCCGCAGCAACTTCATGGAGCAGACGTAATCAAAAACAAATGTTTGACATTGTCGTTCTTGATCCACCGTATGATGCAATCGATGAAAAATATTTAATTAAAATCCTGCAGCACGCAAAAGTAAACGGGGTAGCTGTATTTTCGGTGCCACCCTATGCGCGTATCGACACAATACCGAAACAATTTGAACAAATTCTTCACAAAAGCTATGGCAACGCTGTACTGGCGTTTTATCGTCGAATCAGCTAAACTAACTCCTGTAAATTAAACTTTGACGAGCGGATGTGGTGGAATTGGTAGACACGCTAGCCTTAGGAGCTAGTGCAGCAATGCGTGAAGGTTCAAGTCCTTTCATCCGCACCAAATAAAAAAGACCCTTGCGAGAGAGAGGCCTTTTTTATTTAAATTCTAGTATTCTGTTTTGTTGGCTCTGTGTACAACCGATAGAAAGATGGCTAAAATCGCTCCCAGTAAAGCACCTGCTATTTGTGTAATTTCTGCTTCGGACATGCGAGCCACCGTTTCTTTAATTAATTTGCTTATGCTTACTGTAAGATATTTTACAAAATTATTATGTTTATTTCAACCAATAGTGGTAATAATTACAATTCGTTATTGTTATTAACTATTAAATATTGAATTCATACCCCTTGTGTTACAATAATTGCAAAAGAGGGAAAGTTTATGCCAAAAGATATCCAGTTTGTTGATCAGCCAGGCAATAACAAGTCCGGTAGTAAGATCATGATTAATGAACGGGAAGAGTTTTTTGCAGCATTGGAGCGTGCCGAGAGTTTAGTCAAAGGCGAATCACCCCGGGCCAAAGTCATGATTTATGTGGCCGCAATCGAGCGTAGTTTGCAGGACTTGATCCGGAACAACTTGGTTCCTAGCAACCAAAAAGAAGATACTCTGCTTACTACCATTGCTGGTAATTTTGAGTCTCAAATTGATCTGGCATTCCGGGCCGGTATTATCAGTCACAACCTCTGGCGTGATTTGCATATTTTCCGCGAACTGCGCAATGACTGCCATGGCCGTATAGAGAATTTTAGTTTTGAACATTCAGCTATTAAATCGAGCGTTTCCATGCTTGAGCGTAATGTTGGCAAATCGACGTTTGCAGGGCTGCCAGTTCTACGTATGGATACCGAAGATATGTTTTCTTTCTTAGCCCGTACCTTTTTAATCACTCTCGACCAGCAACGCGGCAAAGCCCATCGTATTACCGAAGTCCGTCTCGAAAAGCTCTACCGCGAAGAATAAACTATAGTGCTATTGTAAAATAAAATTAGAGTTTTATAGTAGGCATATTAACTTCTTTAAACGTATTCATATTTTATTACAGTTGGGGTATAATAAAAAGTAAGTATGGCACTATCAACCCAAAGCTATAAGGGCGCGCGTGATTTTTATCCTGAAGACAAACGTGTACTTAATAAGATTTTTGATACCTGGCGCAAAGTCTGCATAAATTATGGCTATGAAGAATACGACGCACCAATAATTGAACCGGCTGAACTATTCGCCGCTAAATCCGGGGATGAGCTGGTAAATGAGCAGTCGTATTTATTTAATGACCGTGGCGGCCGAACGGTTATGCTACGTCCGGAAATGACACCAAGTGTTTCGCGGATGGTCGCTGGCAGGCGTCAGGAATTACCGCTGCCAATCAGATGGTTCAGTATACCCAATTGTTGGCGATACGAACGGCCACAAAAAGGCCGTGGACGTGAATTTTACCAGTTGAATGTAGATTTGTTCGGTGTCGAGGATTATGCGGCCGAAGTAGAAATGTTGCAGATTACCGATAGCTTGATGAAGGCTTTTAAAGCTAAACCCAATATGTACAAGATCAAAATCAATAGTCGCAAGCTAATGACTCACATTATGGGTAGTTGGCTTGGTATAGATGAAGTAGAGCAAAAAACTATTGCCCGGCTGATCGATAGAATGCACAAAATGCCCAAACCCGAATTTGTTTCTCTTGTTGAGGCTTCTGTAGCCCCAAGCTTGCGCGAAAAAGGCTCTGCCCAAAGCTTAATAAATATATTACAGGCAAAATCCTTAAATGAACTACCGCTTAATATTCTGGAATCCGAAGGTGCTATAAACATCGGCCGCCTGCTCAAAATCTGTGATGCCTTGGGCATTCATAATATAGAATTTGATATAACTTTAATAAGAGGTCTCGATTATTACACCGATTTTGTGTTTGAGGTTTTTGACGCCAAAGATGATAACAACCGTTCAATGTTCGGTGGTGGCCGGTACGACGGTTTGGTCGGTATGTATGGAGTTGATCCTGTCCCAACGGTAGGATTTGCAATCAGTGATGTTGTACTCATGGAATTTTTAAAAGGCCATGAACTAGTACCACAGGTTGAAATCGATAATAATCTTACTATCATTCCTATCGGAGATGTTACAGCGCAGGCTATGCACATTGCGGCCGAACTTAGACGTATGAATGTCAATGTAAACATTGATATTACCGGACGTAAAACTGATAAACAACTGAAGGCTGCAGTCAAATCAGGTATTAAATTTGTGCTTTTTGTCGGCGAAAAAGAATTGGAAACCGAGCAGTACAAACTAAAAAACCTTACAACCAGTAAGGAAGATACACATTCTCTCGAACGTATCGTAAGTCTCGTAAAAGACCGTCGTAAATAATAAGCTTCTTATGCTCGCAATCTGCAATCTTATCTGTTAGAGTAAAGTTCTATGCAGGTTAATCGCACCGATTCATCGCCCACTAATACCAAGTTGATTATTAGAGCCGAAGCAGAAGAACTTGCTAAAGCTAAGCAACATGCACTGCAGCATTTAGCACCACAAGTTAAAGTTGCCGGATTCCGTGCCGGCAAAGTGCCATTGAACCTTGTTGAAAAAAATCTGAATCAGTCCTTATTGCAATCAGAAGTATTAGAGGAAGCGGTCAATAAACTCTATATTTCAGCAGTGCGTCAAGAAAAACTGCGACCAGTAGCCAATCCCGAAGTATCAATAAAAAAATTCGCGCCTTACACGGATTTAGAAGTAGAAATTACCGTACCTATCTTGGGCGAAATAAAAATAAGTGACTACAAAAAAATTAAATTAGCCAAACCTAAAGTCAAAGTTGAAGCTAAAGATGTAAATGATGTTATAAAATCCTTGCGAACTAGAGCAGCCAAGCGAATAGTAGTTGATCGTGCAGCAAAGATTGGTGATGAAACTTTAATTGATTTCAAGGGCACTGACACCAAGGGGCAAGCAGTTAATGATGCTGACGGACAAGATTATCCTTTGATACTGGGTAGTAATTCATTTATTCCAGGATTTGAAAATGAATTGGTAGGACTTAAGTCAGGCGAGAGTAAAACATTCACAGTAATTTTTCCCAAGGAATACGGAAATAAGTCTTTGCAGAATAAGAAAGTTACATTTGAAGTGACCGTGAAGAAAGTTTCTGAAATAGCCGAACCGATTGTAGATGACGATTTTGCCGCGGCTGTCGGACTATTTAACACAGTAGATGAGTTGAAATCTGATATAAAAAAACAACTGGTAATTGAACGTCAGCGTGAATTAAGTCAGATATATGAAAATGATCTGTTAGCAAAAATTGCCGATAAGTCTGTAGTTGAAATACCTGAAATATTAATAAATGAACAGATAGATCGGATTGAGACCGAAGAAAAGCAGAACCTAGCTTACCGCGGCCAAACATGGGAAGAACATTTGAAAGAAGAAAATGTTACACCAGAACAGCATCGTCAGCAAAAAAGTCTCGCGGCTGAACAACGTGTTAAGATTGGCATTATTTTGTCAGAAATAGCCGAAGCAGAAAATATTCAGGCGACATCAGAAGAAATCGAAGTACGCTTGCAAATGATGAAAGGTCAATACCGGGATCCAACTGCTCAAGCCGAACTCAATAAACCCGAAGCCTTACGTGATATAGAAACCCGTATCCGTACCGAAAAAACATTAGAAAAGTTGAAAGATTATGCCGGAAATTAGTCTATATCCAGATGCCTTATTGGCAGAAGCTACGGACAGTGAAAAATATGCCGCAGATATCTTAGCCTGCTATCCTGAACTGGTAGGTGATGTTGCTGATGTATTTGATACTCATACAGACGACTGTGATCGGATTACAAATATGTTTCAACTGGTTCAGCTGGCAAACTTACGGCTAGAGAATGCGGAAATGTCGCTTACTGCCGATACAGTAAGCCCATGGCTTCCACTGGCAAAACCCATTGAAATAGATGATTTTAAGTTTCATCCCGAAAATCGCAAGACAAATCTGGCTGGGGCTCTTGGTATAGCCGGGGCGGGCCTAATGATTTATTTTGTAAATACAAAAGGAATTAATTTAAATAATCTGGGTAGTCCGTTTAGGAGCCTTGGCTATGTATTTAAGGATCTGTTAAATTAGCACTCAGGCTTGACGAGTGCTAATTCTAAGACTATATTATTATGCATGAGTAGCCTGACTAATATCCTTATTCCAACCGTAATAGAACAAGAGGGCCGCATGGAGCGCGCTTACGATATTTATTCGCGCTTGCTTAAGGATCGTATTATCTTCATGGGTGAAGATGTTAATCCGCACACCGCTAATTTGATTGTAGCCCAGATGTTATTCCTAGACAATCAGTCCAACGACAAACCAATTTATCTCTATATCAATAGTCCTGGCGGAAGCGTGTATGACGCTTTGGCTATTTATGACACCATGCAGTTTGTGAAGTCACCCATTCAGACTTTTGGCATTGGTGTACAGGCGTCAGCGGCGGCTTTTCTGCTGAGTTCTGGAGCTAAGGGTAAGCGGTTTATATTACCGCATGCGACAGTGATGATTCACCAGCCGTCCAGCGGTACCCGAGGCAAGGTCACTGACCAAGAAATTGATCTACGCGAATCTTTAAGAGTTAAAAAGTTACTGGAAGAAATCATGGCTAAAAACACTGGCCAAAAGCCATCTAAAATCCATGAAGATATGGAACGTGATAAGTGGCTTAATGCTCTAGAAGCCAAAGCCTACGGCATCGTTGACGAAGTCATCAAATCACTTTAAAATATATAATATTCATTCAATAATTATGTAGATAAAATTTTACGATGACTGAGATACATGTACCATATACTGAATTTGACCCAGAAGATTTAGCTAAGGATTTATTTAGAATTGCCTCTCAGTCTTCAACCCAGCAGTTGCTTATAGACCGTCACATGCAAAGCACAATTGAAAGATATGGTAAAGGCAAAGACAATGCTGTCGAAAAAGTTAAAAAAAGACAAAAAGATCATGAAAATGGTAGTGGTCATTATGCACGCTTGAATTACCAAGGTGACGTCATAGGGTCGAGCTCAATAAATCCCAAATTTCCGCTTGTAAAACAAAAGTTTCCATTTCCCGCGGCACTGACAAGACGAATGCCGGCCCTCGCTGTCAGATATCCTTACCCACACCTAATATTCATGCCTTCGTCGGTTATAAATATGTAGAAGAATTACCTCTTTCTTACCAGAGTCTTTATATGCTTTCCCGGCAAGATAAATATAGAAGAATTCCTGCAGGGGATCAGGATTTTCCCGAAGAAACTCCTACCTCAACTGGGAGTGTCTGGACAGCGGAGCCAGTACTCTCACCTGAAGCAGTGCACGAAGCTATACTGTCTGTTGAAAGCCTAAGACTTGTCGCTACCAAAAGGTTCGACGACGTGGAGTCCTCTGGTGTCCCTCCAAGGAGTAAAGTATATGCTGATTTACATCAAGAATGGTTATTCAATCGGGGTAAACTTTTTGAGCTTAGGACTGGAGAGGAAGGTGTACTTACCATGATAGATAACGCGACGAACGATATGATAGAGCGAGGAAGGTAAGATTAAGAGGACTTGACTTTATCTCGTTTTTAACTCAAGATGGTAATTAGAAGTAGTGTAGGTAGCTTTAGTGGAGTTAAGGTCGTGCTCACGATTTCCGCCAAAAAGTACGCTCCTAGGGAAGCTTCGGCCGAAATAAACTGCAGTCAAACAGAGACTAAAACACATTTATCATTAATCTCTCGTTAATAAATACCGTTTCATTATCGGAACGGTATTATTAGCGGTTAATTTAGTGGGAGCAATGCTTTAATGGCGAAAGCAATAACGAAAACCTCTAACGTGCAGGGTAAGCGCGTCTATTTTACAAGTTCAGATGAAATTATAGATCTGCCGAATTTGGTGGATCATCAGAACCGATCATTCAGCTGGTTCGTAAAGGACGGTCTTGGGGAATTACTAGCCGAAGTTAGTCCGATAGATGATTATACAGGCGGTAAGTTATCACTAAGATTTAAAGATTATCATTTTGAAGATCCTAAGATCACTGAAGCTGAAGCACGTGAGAATAACGTTAGCTATGATGCACCGCTGAAAGCAACGGTAGAGCTAACAAACAAAATTACCGGTGAGATAAAAGACCAGGAAATTTATCTTGGTGATTATCCATGGATGACGGAACGCGGTACATTTGTTATCAACGGTGCAGAGCGCGTGGTTGTTTCACAACTGATACGTTCGGCTGGTGTTTTCTTTACCCGTGAAGCACACGGTCTTAACTATACCTACGGAGCTAAAGTAATACCTGGCCGTGGAGCGTGGTTAGAATTTGAAACCGCTGCCAATGGCGCCTTGTATGTCAAGATCGACCGCAAACGTAAAATTGCCGTTACCACTCTTCTAAAAGCACTTGGAATGACCGAAGCTCAAATCCGCGACGCTTTCAAACATGTCGACCAAGGCAAAAACAGCCATATCTCTATTACACTTGAAAAAGATCCTAGCCATGGTTCCAGCGAGGCATTGATTGAAGTTTATCGTCGTTTGCGTCCTGGTGACCTTGCAACCGTTGATAATGCCCGCAGCCTACTAGAGAACATGTTTTACAACTATAAGCGTTTTGATTTTAGTCGCGTCGGACGCTACAAGATAAACAAGCGTTTGGATCTAGATGTACCGAATACTGCTGAGAACCGCGTAATGCGGCTTGAAGACCTTGTAGCAATCATAGCCGAAGTGATTAGACTCAATAATACGCAAGAACTTGCTGATGACATCGACTCCCTTGCCAACCGCCGGGTAAAATTAGTCGGTGAACTAGTGCAACGACAATTCCGTATCGGTTTACTTCGCATGGAACGAAATGCCAAGGACCGCATGTCAATGTCTGAAATCGAAACAGTTACACCAGGCCAGCTAATCAACGCCCGTCCCATCGTTGCAGCAGTTCGAGAGTTTTTTGCAAGCTCACAGTTGAGTCAGTTTATGGACCAAATTAATCCTTTGAGCGAACTTGCTCATAAGCGGCGTTTAAGTTCTATGGGTCCAGGTGGTTTGTCCCGCGAACGAGCTGGATTTGAAGTTCGTGATGCCCACGCCACTCACTATGGCCGCATTTGTCCGGTTGAAACGCCGGAAGGTGCCAACATCGGTCTCGTACTTAACCTGGCTAGCTATGCCCGTATTAATGATTTCGGATTTATAGAATCACCATATAGAAAAGTTGTGAATGCCGTTACAGCTAAGGATGCCGCAGGTCATATTGCCAGGCACGACTTAGAAGATGAAAAAGGCAAAGTTTTAGTGAAAGCAAGCAAAACCATTACTGAAGCTGATGCCAATAAATTAGCTAAAGTAAAAAATCAAATTACCTGGCCAGTTAAAGCCAGAGTAACCAGTGAAATTGTATATTTGGATGCCGCTGAAGAGGAACGGGTAATCATTGCCGGCTCCGATAGTGAAGTGGACAGCGACGGCTATTTTATAAACGAGCGCGTTTCAGCACGAAAATACTTGCAATCTACAGAAGTAGATGCCAACGATGTAACATATACCGACGCATCCCGCCGTCAAGTTATTGGAAGCTCAGCCGGGCTTATACCTTTTATTGAAAAGAACTACGTATATAGAAGTTTGATGGGCTCTAATCAGCAACGTCAAGCTGTCCCTCTGATTAATCCGGAAAGTCCAATTGTCGGAACTGGTATGGAAGGTATTGCTGCCAGAAACACCGGACAGTTAGTTGTCGCTGAAGCAAACGGCGAAGTTATAAGTAGCACCGGTGAAGCCGTAGTCGTCAAATACAAAGAAGGTACAGCTACATATCTACCACAGCACTTTGTACGATCAAATGAAGGCACCAGCATTAATCAAAAAGTTGTTGTTTCTGCCGGTGATTCAGTTAAAAAAGGTGACGTTTTAATCGAAGGTATGTCAGTGGCTGGCGGTGAACTAGCTCTTGGAAAGGACTTATTGGTGGCATTTATGCCATGGAGCGGATACAACTTCGAAGACGCGATCATTATTTCCCGTCGTCTAGTGGAAAATGACACTCTTACCAGTGTCAACATTGTCGATTACATGACCGAAGTCCGTGAAACTAAATTAGGACCGGAAATAGTAACTCGTGATATCCCGAATGTCTCGGAAGATGCCCTGCGTCATCTAGATGAAGAAGGTATCGTTCGTATCGGTGCCGAAGTTCATCCCGGTGACATATTAGTTGGTAAGATTACGCCAAAAGGTGAGCAGGAACTATCAAGCGAAGAACGCCTGCTGCGTGCTATCTTCGGCGAAAAAGCTAAAGAAGTGCGCGATACTTCACAGCGAATGAGCAACGGCAAGCACGGTAAAGTTGTGGGGGTTAAGGTTTTTAGTCGGGCAAATGGCCACGAACTCAAAGCCGGTGTCATCATGCAAATCCAGGTCTTTGTCGCCCAGATGCGTAAGATTCAAGTCGGTGATAAATTGGGTGGTCGTCACGGTAATAAAGGTGTAATCGCTCGTATTTTGCCAGCAGAGGATATGCCATTTACAGAAGACGGTACGCCAGTCGATATTATTTTGAACCCGCTGGGTATCCCGTCCCGTATGAACATCGGACAGTTGTTCGAAACACACCTTGGCATGGCAGCTAGGGCATTAGGCATGAAAGTTGCCAGTCCATCATTCAATGGTGTCCCCATTGAGAAGATCCAGGAACTACTTAAAGAAGCTGGCTTACCAGACGACGGTAAGCAACAATTATTTGATGGCCGAAATGGTGAAGCATTCAAAGAAATGACCACAGTTGGATCCATGTACATGATCAAGCTCAATCACATGGTTACCGACAAGATCCATGCCCGCTCAACTGGACCATACACTATGGTTACCCAGCAACCACTCGGTGGAAAGGCTCAAAATGGTGGCCAGCGATTCGGAGAAATGGAAGTCTGGGCGCTTGAAGCTTATGGTGCTTCCCATACCTTGCAGGAAATGTTAACTATAAAATCCGACGATGTATATGGGCGAAGCAAGGCTTACGAATCAATTATTAAAGGCACTCCAATTGTAGGTCCTAAGATTCCAGAAAGCTTCAATGTTCTGGTGAAGGAACTACAAGGTCTTGGCTTGAAGGTTGACTTGCTTAACACTACCGAGAATCGAACTATCGACGCCGAAGAGATACTGGCCAGTAATATTAAAGACGAAGCAGCTCATATAGCTGAAATTGAAGCGCCCGTAGACATTATTAATACGATTGATGTCACCGAAGACGCCATTGAAAATGAATTCATGACTGTTGCCGTGAGCGATGATCTGGAGGCAACTGAAATTACCGTACCAAGTGAGGAATTTGAAACAGAAGTTAATGAAGAGGAGGCCGCCTAATGCGTAAGTTTAATTACGGCACCGATATCGCAGACTTTGACGCTGTTCGTTTAGCTGTTGCCAGTCCGGAAGATATTAATGAGTGGAGTTACGGCGAAGTTACGAAGCCTGAGACAATCAACTATCGCACCCAAAAACCAGAACGCGATGGATTGTTTTGTGAACGTATTTTTGGACCAGTAAAAGATATCAATCCGCATGACGCTAAATACAAAGGACTTCGATCCCGAGAAGCAGCTGTAGATAAAAACGGCGAACTAGTGACGCGAAGTATTGTCAGGCGCGAAAGAATGGGTCACATCCAGCTAGCTAGCCCGGTAGCACATATTTGGTTTCTGCGTGGTACGCCGTCAGCCATAGGTCTATTACTCGGTATGACCGTTAAGAACCTAGAGCGCGTAGCTTATTTTGCCAGTTATATTGTTAAGTCAGTTAATACTGATAAGCGCGATAAAATGCTCACCGATAAAGAAGCTGAATTTGCCGCCGCCCAAGAAGCTATAAAGGCCCGCTATGAAGCCGAGGCTGCCAAAGAAGACGCCAATGTTAAAGCGTTGGCCGAAATGCAAACTAAGGAAATTGAAGAAGTTACTCTTGAATTTGAAACGCTAAAAGAACAACTTACAAACCTTGAAAAACTTCGTTTACTTAGCGAAACGGAGTATCGTGAATTACCAGATGATGTCCAGGAACTCATCACCGTTGGTATGGGTGGTACTGCCCTCAAAGACTTACTTACTGAAATTGATTTGTCCGTATTAATTGCAACCTTAACTAAAGATGCCGATGAAGCCAAAGGCCAACGCCGCAAGAAATTACAAAAGCGATTGCGACTGTTGGAAAACATGTTTAATGCAGGTATTAAGCCTTCGAGTATGTGCGTAACGATCCTACCGGTTATTCCTCCTGATCTGCGGCCAATGGTGCAACTTACTGGTGGCCGGTTTGCAACAAGTGACATGAACGATCTATACCGCCGGGTCATCAACCGCAATAACCGATTAAAAAAACTAATGGAATTAAACGCGCCTGAAGTCATTCGACGTAACGAACAACGCATGCTTCAAGAAGCCGTGGATGCCTTGATAGATAACAACAATGCCCGCTCTGGCCGTGCAGTAGCTGCCACGGGTCAACGACGTCGCCTAAAATCACTAAGTGATCTTCTGAAAGGCAAACAAGGTAGATTCCGTCAAAACTTACTCGGGAAACGAGTGGACTACTCTGGGCGTTCGGTAATTGTAGCCGGCCCGGAACTCAAGATTAGCCAGTGCGGTCTGCCGAAAATGATGGCTTTGGAACTATTCAAACCCTTTGTTATTGGCCGTTTGATTGAAGAAGGCTATGCTCATAATATCCGCTCAGCCACACGCATGATCGAAACCGGGGAAACTGAAGTATGGGACGCCCTAGATGAAGTCATTAAAGGCAAATATGTACTCTTAAACCGTGCGCCATCTTTACACCGACTGTCAATTCAAGCTTTCCAGCCAGTATTGATAGAAGGCCGTGCGATTCAGCTGCACCCTTTAGTTTGTAAAGGTTTTAACGCTGACTTCGACGGTGACCAGATGGCAGTCCATTTACCTTTAAGCGACGCCGCTCAAGCTGAAGCCCGCGATATCATGGCCGCCAATAAGAACTTATTAAAGCCTGCTGATGGTTCACCGATTCTGCACATCGAGCAAGACATTGTACTTGGATGTTACTACCTGACTTACACTAAATTTGGTGCATCAATAACACCAAAAGCTTTTTCTAGCCTAGACGAAGCCTTAATGGCATTCGACAATGGCAGCTTAGCCTTGCAAGATATGGTGCGTCTCAATTTCCGCGGTGAAGTCCATGAAACAACCCTAGGCCGAGTCTTATTTAATGAAATATTCCCAGAAGATTTTCCATTCCAAGATGAGGCCATGACCAAGAAAAAACTGTCTGACGTTATGGCGCTTGTCTATCATCTTTATGGACAAGATAGGACTGCAGAAATTGCCGATGATCTGAAAGACATAGGTTTTGAATATGCAACGCTATCCGGCCTAAGCATGGGTATGGACGACTTCGCCGAAATCAAAGGCATGGATGCCCTCATGGATAAAGCCGAAGACCGTGTCGGGGAAATTAGCGAGCAGTACGAACAAGGCTTCATTACCGACGAAGAAAGATATCGTTTAACGATCGATACCTGGATGACTGCTGAAAGTACCGTTATGGATACGCTTAACAGTCAGTTCGTTGAAGAAGACAGCGCTATGGCTATTGCCGCTACCTCAGGTGCTCGCGGAAACGTCGGTCAGGTGATGAAATCCGTCGGTATGCTTGGTGTCACTACTGATGCAACTGGTAAAGCTATTGAGTTGCCGATCAAGTCAGGCTACAAAAAAGGCTTGACAGCACTTGAATACTTTACCGCTACCCGCGGTGCCCGTAAGGGTATGATCGACACGGCTTTAAAGACAGCTGACTCTGGCTATCTTACCCGACGTCTCGTTGATGTCGCTCAAGATGTATTTACGATTCCTGACAATATAGAAGACCCTGGATTTGCCATTTACCGTGCTGACGCCGAAGACATTGGTGTGACCTATGCATCAAGATTGGAGGGCCGTTATGCTGCGCTTCCTATCGGCAAGCATGTGAAGAAAGGCGAGTTAATCACCAAGGAAATCGCCGCTGTTATCGATGAGGATGAAACTTGCAACGGTGTACGTATTAAGAGCGTGCTTTCTGTTGCCACCGCTCGCGGTATTCCTGCTAAGTGCTATGGAACAGATCCTGCCACCGGCCAGCTGGTTGCAGATGCTCATCCAATCGGTGTCATTGCCGCCCAATCTATCGGTGAACCCGGTACCCAGTTGACGCTCCGTACCTTTCACTCCGGTGGTTCAGCCGCTGCTGATGATATTACCCAAGGTCTCCCCAGAGTCGAGGAAATCTTTGAAGTTCGTTCACCAAAAGGCCAGGCATTCTTAAGCGACGTGCCGGGACTTGCAACTGCATGGGAAGAAGGCGACAAATACATTGTTCAAATTACTTCTGACCAAACTGAATCCTTAAAGATTTCACTTGATGGCCGCAAGCCGACCATTGCGACTGGATCAGATATCGCTATAGGTGACGTCATTGCTGAAGGCGAAGAAGCCAGCAATCCTTTGATCGCACCAATGGCTGGCAAAGTTGACTTTAGTTCAAAGGATGCTACCATTAGCCCTGCTAAACAAGCTGTTGTACGTTACGAAATACCCGGCTTTAAACAAGTTGTAGTGAGGGACGGTGACCATGTGGTAGCCGGTCAGCGTCTGACCAACGGTTCTATTAACCTGCACGAACTAATGCGTCTGCAAGGTGTCGAAGCTACCCAGCGCTACATCATGAACGAAATATTGAAAATTTTTGCATCTCAGGGCCAGAACATTGCTGACAAGCACCTTGAAATTATTGTTCGTCAGATGTTTGGCCGCGTACAAATCGAAGAAGCTGGTGATTCAGAATTTGTGACCGGTGATGTCGTCAGTAAACAATCTGTCATCGAGAAAAACGAGAGCATCGCCAAAGCCAAGAAAAATCCGATCAAATACAACCAGCTATTACTTGGAATCACCAAAGCCAGTCTTAGTACTGATTCATTCTTGAGTGCAGCTAGCTTCCAAGATACCACTCGTGTTCTGATTGCCGCCGCCACCAGTGGTAAAGTGGATCATCTGTATGGCCTGAAGGAAAACGTCATCTTAGGCCGACGCATTCCTGTCGGAACCGGGTCACGCGATCTGATGGCCGCCGAAGCCGAAGCCCTGCTCGATGAAGCCGACGTCAGCCTCGAAGTTGCATAAGAGTTACTAATCTGTTAAAATTAATGCTGGACTAACGAGTTTATTCAGCAATCTGTGGGTGCTATACCCCACCGACAACAAATCTTAGAAAGGATTTACATTGCCTACAATTAATCAACTCGT
>JALYQI010000035.1 GCA_030855955.1 bacterium
CACTGGCGGTATCGATTTAATATTCCCGCATCATGAGAACGAAATAGCCCAGAGTACCGCAGCCAAAGGCAGTGATATAATGTCAAAAGTTTTTTTTCATAACGAACATATATTAGTAGAAGGCCGCAAAATGAGCAAATCGCTGAATAATTTTTTTACACTCAATGATATTAAGCAGCGAGGCTTCTACCCGCTGGCATTCCGCCTGGCAGTTTTGCAATCACACTATCGCTCACAGCATAACTTTACGTGGGACAACTTGGGTGCTGCACAGAACCTGCTTAAACGTTTTTATGCTACAGCCGATTTACGATTTCAGTCTTTAGATATTCCATCCCAACCGAAATTATACACATTAGAGACAGTTGTAGAAAATCTTAAAAATGACCTGAAAACCCCGTTGGCGATAGCCGAGTTGAACGCTCTGTTTACCAAAGTGGAAGATTTATTAGTGGCCCGTGAGGATTTGAACTTATTCAGTGAACTATTAATTCAAATTGATGAATTATTTGGGCTACAGCTTTCCACACGACAAGATATTAGTGAAGAACAAAAAAACTTGATAAGAGATCGCCAAGTAGCGCGCGAACGACAAGACTGGATGGCCGCGGATGACTTACGCAATCAATTACAACAGAACGGCTTAACAGTCCGTGATACTTCTGCCGGTCCTATGTGGGAAAGAGTCTAAGCCGGGGAGGATTTTTTGGCTTTGGCTTCGGCGGGATTAATGTAATGTTTACGCGTAAGATAGTCCAGTAAGAGAATTCTTAAGCAACCGGCCACAGGAATGGCAACCAAACCGCCTAGTAGCCCGTTTAGGCTCACGCCAATTATGACCGAGGCAAATACCAAAAGGGGTGACATATTCGTAGAATTAGACTGGATTTTCGGTTGGATAGCATAATTCTCAATTTGCTGGTAGGTGATGTAATAAGCCAGCACTATAAGCGCTGCAATAGGGGACGTAAACAGTGCCACTAGACTGACAATTACTGCTCCAATCGTATGGCCAACCATAGGTATAAGTCCGCATATAAAAACTATGACCAGTAGTGCAACCGGATAGCTTATGCCTAATATGAAGAATACCGGGGTGATTAAGACCGCAGCCGTAGCGGCAAGAATTACCTGGCCATTCACATATCCCTTAATTACTCGGTACATATCATGAAGTACTTGCTCAGCCCATTCAACTTTTTCTTCTGTTAACAAACGTTTACCAAAGCGTAACCAACGAGGACCTTCGGTTAACATCATAAATGTAAGCACAAGGACAGTTAACATTGAGACTATATTACTAGTTAGGCGCGTAAGAGTAGTCAGAGCGCTTCCGGTAATGCTGCGGCTGGATTCTGATAGCTGCCCCGATACATCATCTATGTTTTCTTCTAGTCCGTAACGTTTAACAAAACTGCCCAGCGATGAGTTTTCATCTCTAAGATCATTTACTAGAACAGGCGCTTCATCTATAAAATTAGCCGTCTGCTTCACTAGAGGAGGCACTATACTGAATAAGAATCCCGCCAATAACAAAATCACGAATAAAAACGATACGGCTGTCGCCATAGTACGACTACCACGTTTACTACCAGGTAGACGCTGTGCAATCCAGTGAACCGGTGCATTCAAGGCAAGTGCCAGAAAAAATGCAATAAAGATAAGTGTCAAAGCATGAGAAGCCCGTCGCACGGCAGCAAGTAGTAAAAACGAAGCAATAACCATAGCCAAAACCCGTAATACAGTTCGGTTGGAAATAGTGATTTCAACGGCATTGTCTTTATTTTTTGAGAAAAATAACATCGCCTTTATTATCTCACGTCTTTTGGCTCATGCAACAATTGATTATAGGCTCTCACAAGCTTTGGTCCAACTACAGATATGTCATACTGACCAACGGCAGTTTGCTGCCATGCATGCATTCGCTCGCGTAATTTTTCGTCCAAGATAAATAAACTTAAACATTCAACGAACGCACTTCGGTCATTTGGGTTGAAAAGTAAATAAGGTTGGGCACCCAAAATACTTTTGTATCCCGCATTATTGCCACCGATAACAACTTTTGAACCTGCAGCCATTGCTTCTACAAGTACTAAACCAAAACTTTCGGCTCCTAAGGAAGGAAATACTGCAATATCGGCCGTAGCAAGATAATCTGGTTTCTCTTTTTCTGATACAAAACCGGTAAAATCGACGTTACGATTCAAGGCTACCTTTTTGCGGGCCTTGGCTTTTTGAGGTCCTTTACCGCAGACTATAAGCCTAGATTTATCTGCGATCTCATCTGGCAGATGATTATAAGCATCTATTAACTGGAACAACCCCTTTCTTGTTACTAAACGGCCTAAAAAAACTATATTAATTTTACGTGTGTTGTATTTTTTCAAACGTTTACCTGTTTTAAAAGACATTACATCAATCGGATTTGGTAAATATTCCGAAGATATACCGAAGGCTTTTCGAGCAAAATGCACGGCTGGTTCGGAAACCGCAAAAATTCTATCAAAGCGTTTTAAACTCTTACCTAGCAGTGCACGTAAAATCTGATTTGAATATCCGTGCAAGCGAGACGCAGGTAAGATATGAAAGGTACCGAGTATAACCGTCGGACGCATTGCATATCGGAGAACCTGTTTTGCTAAAAATGGACTGTAGGGAAGTTGGATATGTAATACATCAAAATTTTCAGCGGCAAGTAAGGCTTTGATTCGTCGACGATTTCCTGGCAGAGGCGTACGAACATTATTTTTGTTATAACGAAGATTCATAAATCGTCCTAAGGAATGTACATTTTCAAGGTCTGTGCGTTTGGTATCGGCCACAAGATAATGTACTTCGTTTCCTTGTGAGCTCAGCCATTTGCCTACGGTCAGAACGTGCTGTTGAACGCCATCTGGTTTATCTAGGGTATCGTCGAGTACTAAGCCGATTTTCATCGTCTAACCCTTAATTTACGGTTTTTTTAGCGACATCATAATAAACTTTTTCATACTGGTCTATCACCGGTACGCTATCAAATTGTTCAACGTATGTTTCTGCCCAGTCCAACCAGGTTTTCCTAATTGTTTCATCGCGTAAAAACAATTCAAGCCGGCGGGAAAAATCTTGTGTGTCTTTCGGGTTTACCAGTGACAACATGCCGCGGTCTATCATGACACACGCATATCCAGCATTATCACCTGCCACTGTAGGCGTACCAGCAGCCATTGCTTCGAGCAATACAACCCCAAATGATTCACCAAAGATTGCTGGTGAACAAAACATGCGAGCTTTCTTCATAAGAGTAATTTTCTTATCTTCACTCACACTACCCAAGAATTTTACTCTAGGTACATTATTTTCGTATACCCATTCCTCTAGTTTTTCACGCTCCGAACCATCACCGGCAATAATTAATTTTACTTTTTTATCGCGCATGGCAAGTTCCGAGAAAGCCATCAATAAATACTTAACCCCTTTACGTTTTTCAAGACGTCCTACGTACAAAATAGTATTTTCATCACGTTTAACTTTCGGGCTACTTCGGAATGAACGTAAATCAATGTAATTTGGCACTATTCTGACTTTTTGTCCTGACCAATCACGCACGAAACGCGCTGCACTTTCTGATACCGCTGTCATAGCAGCAATTTTTTTAAATAATGAACGCGAGAATGGAATACGGAACATCTCAATGGTTTTACCGAACGTAGTTTCCGGCACCGTAGCATGAAAGGTAGCTATGATAGGACTGCTGGCACGACCCGCAATTTGGGCACCAAGGACGGGCACTTCAGGTTCGTGGACATGAATTACGTCAAAGTTTTCCGCTTCCAACATTTCTTCCAAACTACTAGTTTCAAAACTCATACCGACTTCAAGTGTCGTATTTAGCGGTGTGTTCCACTTGGTAGAACGGCCCACGAATATGGTACGTTCGGGCGGATCGTTATCAAAATTTCTTGGTCGAGGAGTAATGATGCGTACATCGTGACCACGACTGGTGAGTTCTTCGTCTAATAGGGCTACTAATTTTTGTACGGCACCGTGACGAAAAAAGTCATACGGACAAACCAAGCCGATCTTCATGTTAGGTATTTTATCATGGGTCTTAATAGTTAATTTCATGCTATTGTTTTTTATTGAGCAGGGTACGTATTTTACGAGGGAATAAAACAGCCGATTCTTCTTTGCCGGCAATTACGTTTGGCATATGCCGGTCGACAGGTGCATTAATATACTGGAAATCATTAAATATAACGCGCATGTGCTGCTCAACCAGTTCCTTATCAAAATAATGGTCCATGTCGACGCCTATGTGATACACCGGTAGATTTACCCTAGCTATGCAGTTATCTACATATAAAAAACTATTGTTTGTGGCCATATGGGTACGTAGATCATTCAAGCGCCATAACACCACCTCAAATTCAGCAAGGTTTTTTGTCTCATCTTCACTAAGACCGGCGAATTTAATCTTGGCGTTATGCGTATTCTTATAAAAATTGCGTAAGATGAAGGGATGCAGTATTGTACTACGAAATATAGCTGCCGGCACAGATTGCGAAAAGATTTTGGTGCCTAGTCGGTACAGGAATTTGCGTTTCCGCGAAAAGGTAAACTCTTCGTGATGGGCGAAGCCGACCACACTGATCAACATATCAACTTTCTTAGTTAACTCCGGATAACGTTGCAGCATACGGGTAACAACGATAAAACCATATGAAATTCCGGCAATCGTCACACGGCGGTTTTTATAACGCAGTTTTACGACCGAAGCAAGATAATCAGCCATAGTATCGAGATGGGGTTTCTCGCCTATCTTATAAAAACTGTCCATACCACCAAAACCAGGTAGGTCTGGCATGGTAACTCCTCCATAATCATTTAGCACTTCAGCGATACTGTACATTCTCTCCAAGCTAGAATGGTGGCCATATACCACCAACATTTCGCGTTTTTTGTTTTTTGGTGGAGGCATGCGTAACATACGGCCCCGAAGGCCATTCATATTTAAGGGCACCACATACTCCTCTGGTATACGCGGAAAGTAATCTTGCATTTATACTATTGTAACAACTTTTATGCTTTTTTGCGAATTTTTTAGAGAAATCAGAACGAATTAAATAGTGCGAATTACCCAACCTCTATTGTGCCACAGGCAAGACGAGGACCTCCGCTGTGACCTGATCCTGATTCACCCGGTGTATACGGATCAGGATTGCCGTGGATCATAATAGACGTGCCTTCTGGTGCTGACTTCTTACTTAACAAAGAAACCGGTCCATCTGATAATGTGACGCGTGTGGTATAAGCAATAAGTTCACCCTTACCATCTTCACCGATGGTTATGCTGGGTAAATCACCGGCATGGTAGCCATGATTGGCGTCGGCATCAGTATTGCCACTAGGTCCTGGGTCAAAATGCCCACCCGCACATTTGAAACCTTCACAGTCACAAGCGGCTTTTTCATGAAAATGGACTGCGTGCACACCAGGTTTCAAGACATTGGGATCTCCCTCTACTTTAACCTCGACTTTAACGTATTTGGCGCCATTAATATCGTATTCCGTCAGCTCTAAGTTGCCATTTATACTTGGCCCTGTTATATCAGCCGATGCTTGCATAGTTTCAGTTAAATTGTCTGAATGTAGGGTTAAAGTCATATTATCGCCTCCGGTTACGTATTTATTATACGCTAATCAACTTATACGATTTTATATAGCAGCTTGGATAATTCAGAGCGGCCATGCAGATTGCGCATTAGTCTAAATATCAAAACTTTATCAGCAATAAAACTAACTGTGCGCTTGCCACGCCGCAGTGTAAACTGAGGAACAGCGGTGGTAGAACTTCGTTTTTGTTTCTTTTTTGTCATTATTTTCCCTATATTATATCATCCAAACCATAAGCTCTTGACCACTAGGTAATAATTAGTTATAATTATTTTATTGTTCATATGAATTCCGAGATTTAGGAAGTAGATAACTCGATTTTCATTATCAAAGACAATCGACATAACTACAAAACTAAACAATAAGGAATTCTTTTTTTATGTCTTACAAATCATATTCTCGCAACGCGCGACCGCGCTATGGTACCAGCAAGGTTCAAGGCCGTCGCAGCACTGGCCGTAAAAACACCAAACAGTATATTCATCCGACAAAATTTGTTAAAAGCGCCATAGACCGTACTGAAGCAGCCTACGAACCAACCAATAATTTCGCTGATTTTGTCATGCATGAGCTGTTGCACCGTAACTTAGCAAGTAAGGGTTTTACTATCCCAACTCCGATTCAAGACCAGTCTGTACCACATGGCCTGGCTGGCACCGATGTTATTGGTATCGCCAACACAGGTACCGGCAAAACGATTGCCTTTGCCTTACCGGTATTACACAGTCTAATGACCAGCAGACAGAACCGGGCAATTATTATGGCGCCGACGCGTGAACTCGCTCAGCAAATCGAAGCCGAGTTAAAGGTAATAGCCAAAGGCAGTGGCTTGTCTGGAGCCTTGCTAATCGGTGGCACTGCCATGGGGCCTCAGTTACGGGATTTACGCATGAGTCCACGTATTATTATCGGCACACCAGGACGTATCAAAGACCACATAGAGCGCGGCACACTAAAGACAAATGACTTTAACTTAGTAGTATTAGATGAAGTCGACCGTATGCTTGATATGGGGTTTGTTACTGATATAACTTTTATTCTTGATAGGTTATCAGAAGAGCGTCAATCATTTTTCTTTTCGGCGACCATGGACATAAGGGTTGAAAAAATTATGCATACATTTACTAAAGACGCCGTGACAATTTCCGTAAAAACCGGTGATACGAGCGAGCATGTCGAACAAGATATTATTGCATATCAGACAAGTTCAGAAAAAATTGACCGTTTACATACGCTTCTTAATGAAAATTCCACCAATAAATTTCTCGTATTCGACGATACTCAGCGTAGTGTAGAGCGGCTTAGTATCGAACTTATCAACCGTGGTTTTAAGGCCGACGCTATTCATGGCGGCAAATCCCAAGGCCAACGCACCCGGGCAATGCAAAGGTTCAAACGGGGGGAAATATCTGTCCTTGTGGCCACTGACGTCGCAGCCCGTGGTATTGATATCAGTGATATATCGCATGTCATTAATTTCAGCCAGCCGCAGTCATTTGAAGATTACATACACCGTATAGGTCGGGCTGGTCGGGCTGGTCGAATCGGTTATGCCTTTACTTTTGTCCAAGTATAAAATTACTTAAAAATACGTAATCTAACCTTTGTAACAACTGTATGCTATTTCACAGTTTTAATAAGCTGCTTCTTTTATGCTAAGAGGCAGTTATTTTAAATAAGGAGGAAGAAATGGCAGATACAGTAATTGAACGGGACCATCATACCAGTTGGGTAGGTTGGGTGGCTTTAGTAGTGGCTCTTGTAGCTTTGACAGTGGCATGGCTGGCCTATAACCGCACCGGTAAGGATTTAGAGGATTCTGCTGCAGATACGGTGAATAGTGCCGCTGAAGAAGTTGATGAGGCGACCGAGAACGAAAGTACTCAGCAATAATAGCATCTTAACTGCTAAATACAGCTCTCTTAAATAGTTGGTGGCCCTGATGGTTGGCCACATCAACATGCGGAGCTGTATTTTTTTATTCTTCTAAAGCCGAGTCAAGTTCGGAAGTGTCAAGTTCTTTATCAATATCTTGGCTGTTGAGTTCATCAACGGTTCGATCTAAATCTTCAGCTTTTTCTATAGGCTTCTGGCTAGTAGTCGTATCGGTTGACTCAACACTCTTATTGGCCTGATATACACGCCAACCAATAAATCCAAATAACGCAAGAACGGCAACGATTAACAAGCTCTCAAAAATACTAAAGCCAGCTTGATTTTTATGTAGCTTATTCATTCTTTACCTCAGTGCCTGGGTCAACTTCAGTCTCTGTCTCAGTTTCGGTTTCAGAATCTGTATTACTTTCATTTTCCGTTTCATTCTCTACCTCCGAATCAGATTCTGCAGCCTCGGATTTGAGACTACTAATAAGAGCAACCAGGGTTTTTCGGTATTGTTTTAAAACATCACGAGTTTCCTTGACTGCGGTTCGGAAACTGTCTAGCTGTTCGCCGACCTTCTTATTTTCGCAATCAATTTCAAATTCGTAAGTATTAACGGCTTCCAGTGATGCCCCGGCATCGGCCTTGGCAAACTCGATAGCTTTTACTAATTCCTTGTAGTTATCTACTGTCAGCTTGCCAGAAGTATAAAATTCTTGGACCTGATCATATTTTTTATCAATCACGCCTTTGATCACATTGGCGCTGTTGGCAAGCTTAGGTACCTTTTCTTGTAAGCGTTCAGACCTTGCTTCGCATTTTTCCTGCTGCATCAGTAATTTTCGAGCGGCGACTTCTTCTTTGATTGAAGCAATCCGTGTTTCTTTGTCAACTTTTCGTTCGGTTGCCTGGACGCGAGCATCTTCACGTATTTTAATTGCTTCTTTAGGATTGGCAACGGCTCCGGCGGGCAGGCTGACACCAAAAACCAATGCTACAAGAGCTAGAGTTGCGAAAGTTCTTTTCATGTTTATTCCTTATTTAATACCACTCCATCATAAGCCTCTTACGGGGGTAAGTAAAGACTTTGAATTTTAAATAATTTTTCTTCGGAGGGAATACTGGACAGCAAAAATTCCCGGGATAACTGGTGTCCAATAGGTAAGTAAACGGTAGATAAGCGCAACTGATAGGGCAATCGTAAAAGTCTCACCCAGAGTCATTAGCGCCCCCGTTATAGCTGCTTCCGCACCTCCAATACCCCCAGGAGTTGGGGTTATTGCAATTCCAAAAAGTCCGACACTGAGCACAATTAGTACTTCTATCAAAGTTAGGTCAACTGACATAGCTTGTGCGCTACACCATAAACACATAGCAAATAAAAAAGTCACGCTTGAAGCCCCGAATAAACCAGCTAACAGCTTATAGGGCCTATGTCGATACCATGTAAATGCTCGTTTTATTTCTTTAGTTGTTTTATGAATTTTCTGACGCAAACTCTTAACCATAACCGCCCCGATTACAAGCAGAAAGATAAAACATACAGCCGCAAGTATAGTCCATACAGGAAGCTTAACGCTAAATATAATTGGCGATGACAGACTCAGGAAAAACACGTTGCTAATAATAAGTATATGGCCTAGAAATCCTAGGCCATTATTGACCATCATCACAGAAGCTGCCTGAACTAATGAATGCTGCTGTCTCTGTAAATATCGAATATTAAGAACTAATCCGCCGATACCGGACGGTACCACTTTGGTAGCTGCACCGCTAGCTAGTTGAACGATCAAAGTATTTTTATAACTTAGTTTTTTTAACGCGAGTGTCTTAAGGGTAAAACTAGCTGAAATAAAGGTCCCAATAGCAGCCAAAAACCCAAATACTACCCATTTAACATCAGCTTGGCGCAGTGCAGAGAGACTTTGTCGTAGACTGGCTGACTGCTGGAATAATACCCAAAATCCAACTAGTATGAACAACCCTAGCAGTGGATAAATAATTTTTATTCTAGTGTGTTTCATGTTTTTTGAAGTCTTCTTTTTTAGTATAACATCGTAAATCATTACGACAGGGGTTGTGCGAAACTATATCCATAAGCATAATAAACGGTAATGACAAAGAAAAAAGAAATAGGTGCCATCTTGCATAAAGACGTCGTGACTTTTAGGGTATGGGCACCGTTTGCCAAGTCCGTGGCCGTGACAGGAGCATTTAATAATTGGGGCAGGGACAGTCTGGAATCAGAAAACGACGGCTATTGGTCTACAACGGTCAAGCAGGCGGAAGCCGGACAAGAATATAAGTTTGTCATAAGTTCAGAGTCGGGTGAACTGTTTTAAAATGATCCGCGCGCCTTTCAGATGACCACTACTGCCGGCAATTCTGTTATTACCGATTCGTCTTTTGACTGGGAAGGGGATGATTTCTCACCGCCTCCGTTCCATCAAACCGTGATTTATGAGCTTCACATCGGCACCTTTTTCCGGCCTGATTTAGCCGTACAGGGCACGTTTGCGAATGCCATCGAAAAACTTGAATATCTTCAAAAACTCGGCATTAATATGATCGAGATCATGCCGATCAACAGCATGCCACACGACCGCGGCTGGGGCTACGCACCCAATTATATTTATGCTGTCGAAAGCCTGTACGGTGGCCGTCAACTATTCATGGAATTCGTTAAAGCGGCACACATGCTTGGTATCGGCGTGACGCTGGATGTAGTCTATAACCACTTCGGACCTGGTGAAGGCTTGGATTTATGGCAATTTGACGGCTGGAACCAGGATAATAAAGGTGGGATATATTTTTATAACGATTGGCGCAGTGAGACTCCTTGGGGCCAAACTCGACCCGACTATGGTCGTAGGGAAGTGCAGCAGTATATCTTAGACAACGTCAAGATGTGGCTGCATGACTGTCATGTTGATGGGTTAAGGCTTGATTCGACGATATTTCTTCGAAACGTCGCCGGTCATAATAATGACCCTGCAAATGACATTCCCGAAGGCTGGTGGCTGATGCAGAATATTAATCGCTTGAGCCACAAACTCAAACCCGGCTCACTTATGATTGCAGAGGATTCGTCCGGCAATGATTTTATTACGAAACCTGTAGAACAAGATGGTGCTGGATTTTCTGCACAGTGGGAGGTAGCGTTTCCAAGCGTTCTGAGGCAAACACTGAATGCGGTAAATGATCAGGATCGTAACTTAATTGCATTATGCGACATGCTATCCCGAAAATATAACGGTGATGCGTTCCAACGGGTTATTTATAGCGACTCACACGATACCGACGCCAACGGTAGCCAGCGCCTAAATGAAGAGGTATCACCAGGTCAAGCCGCCGATGTCTTTGCACGCAAGCGTTCGTTAATCGCAGCTGCGGTTGTTTTGACATCTCCCGGTATCCCGATGTTATTCCAAGGCCAGGAATTTATGCAAGACGGTTATTTTAATGATTGGCAAGCGTTGGAATGGGAGCGAGCCGAGAAGTTTTCTGGAATTGTAGCGGCTCACGCTGATCTTATCGCCCTTCGTAAAAACGCCCATGGCAATAGTGCTGGCCTAAGCGGCCACAGTTTTAATGTTCTCCATTTAAATGATGCCAATAAGGTGCTGGCTTATCATCGTTGGGATAAAGGAGGAGCAGGAGATGATGTGATTATTGTTATTAATTTCTCTAATCAGTCCCTGGAAGGTTACTCTCTGGTATTTCCGCACGACGGAAGCTGGCACGTACGCTTTAACAGCAGTTGGCAAGGATACAGCGCTGATTTCAAACAGCTCGGTAAAACCGATACCGAAGCTTCAAACGGCACTGGTATGATTGATCTTGCACCGTATTCGGTGCAAATATTATCGCAGGAGTAATACATGCACATTTCTAAAGACATCAACACCTTTACCAACCATTACCCGTATGTTGGACCCATTTCATGGATATTGTGCGTACAGTATTTTATAGTTCAGCTACTAGTCGCTGGAGCATGGAATGTGCCTCATAGCTGGACACATAATACTATCAGCGATCTCGGTAATACGGTTTGTGGACCTTATAATGAGCGATTAGTATGTTCGCCCCTATATACTCTCATGAACCTCTCATTCATTGTGCTGGGGATCAGTATGGCGGTGGGTAGTGCGTTGATCTACTACGGTTTCAAAAAATCAAGATTATCGTATGTTGGTTTTAGTTTTATGGCTTTAGCCGGAATCGGAACCTGGATCGTTGGGGCATTCCCAGAAAATACAGTCGGATTTATGCACGGTTTTGGGGCGGCTTTGCCATTTTTATTCGGCAATTTGTCATTGCTTATCCTGGGATATAACCTTGATATGCCAAAATTGCTTCGGTATTACACGCTGCTTTCAGGGATTACAGCCTTAATCGCACTCGTTTTCTTTGTAAACAAGGAGTATCTTATATTCGGCTTAGGAGGGATGGAACGCATTGTCGCCTATCCGCAAACGATCTGGATGATTGCCTTCGGGATATATGTGTCAGCCAACCGTTATCGCAAAAATGTGCTTTCCCATAAGTAAATAACTTGCGGATAATTTTATATGATTTTAATAGACTAATTAAGTAGTACCTAGGATTAGAACCAAAAAAACCGACCTTGCAGTCGGTTTGATATTCTCTTGGTCTTATACCAAAACAGATTGAGTATACATACTATGCAATACTGTCTTGTTTGGTGCAAGTCGTGGCTGGGGATGAGGGATTCGAACCCCCGAATGCCAGTACCAAAAACTGGTGCCTTACCACTTGGCCAATCCCCAAAGCTGAAGAATAACTAAGATGTTACAGCTGTCAATTTTACCAGATTATCTCTGTTAATGCTAGACGGGCTTGCTAAAAATGTAAATAAACCATACCTTTGATTTGTAATTTATTTTATGGTTTGAAAAGTTCTTATATTTTAGAGTTATAAGTACAAAAGGACACATAATATAATGAAAAAACTTTTAATACTCACCCTAATCCTTGCAACTCTCTCTTTCGGTAATGCTGCTGTCGCCAACACTCCTGATGCTAGCGAGTCACCTACCAGCAAAACGCAGTGGAGTTCGTATAGTATGCTGAATGACATTCAAATTCCTGACGAAATCTTGATGGATATCCAGATGGAGTACCAGGGATTTGCGGTCACCAAAGCAACAAAAGTAAACCATAATGGTGCAGATCTATACCAGCTGAAAGTAGACAGAAGCGACATTCCGGTAGATTATGATGGTTTTTATCTGTATTTTGATAAAGACTGGAAAATGGTGGAGAAGGAGGACATCGATGCTCCGGCACCCGTGTTTCGTCCAGCCGTCGAAGAGTCTAAACCTCAACCGGAACCAGAGCAAGAAGATACCTCCGGGCCATCAGAAGAAGTTGAACAAGAGAAACCGATAGAGCGTAAACCTAATAGGGATCCGGCTCCGCAGCCGGAACCTGAGCCAGCACCGGAGCCAGTACCAGAGCCTACTCCAGATCCTGAACCCAGTGTTCAAGAAGGCAGTTCAAACTAACGCGAATACTAGAGTGATATATCAGATTTGAAATACTTAATAATATCTAGGACCTTATGGTTTGATTAAGTATAAAAATAAAATAATAATTAAAAATACTCTACAAATGAACTTAGAGCTTTGGCGAGCTCATCATTATCAAGCTTTTTTAATGCAATACGTGCTTTCTGTTGATAGTTTTTAGCCATAGTGACGGTGCGACTTATAGAATCATCTTTTTCTAGTATATTGAGTACTTGTGGGACTGAAACTTCACTGTTTTTTAGGATTTTTTTTAATGTTTCCCTATTTGACCCTTGTAGCGATAAGATGACAGGCAGAGTGTAGTTACCTTCCCGCACGTCATTGCCTACGGACTTACCAGTCGTTTCAGTCGATTCCACAAAATCCTTAACGTCATCCATGTACTGATAATAAATTCCAAAATTCTCTCCGACATCAGATAGTATTTTGATTTGTGAGTGATCTAACCCGGCAGCAAGCCCCCCCAGTTTACAAGAGGCAGTAAACATAGATGATGTCTTACCTTTAACTGCTGAGATAAGTGATTGGGGGGTACGCCCGGTGTTGAACGAATTGTTTAGCTCATCTGCTTGACCGATGCACAATTCGGCAATTGTTTCTGCCATAATTTCACCTGCTTTTGCGCTAACGCGAGAGGCGAGGGCGCAACCTTTAGCAAACAAATAATCGCCTGCCAGGATTGCCGAATCTACACCCTCTTTTGAATTTATCGTTGGTTTGCCCCAGCGAAGTGTTCCGTCGTCAATTATATCGTCGTGCACAAGACTAGCAATGTGCACAAGCTCTATTGCAGTAGCAGCGTTAATAACTTTATCATCAATCTTTTTGCCGCTATAAAACGTAATTGCTATGACTAGGCTTGGCCGATAACGCTTGCCACTTGCTTGTAATAAACGTCCCACACCGCCGATATTCTCGGTTATTAAATTCTTCAATTTTTTATCTACCAAATTCAGAAACGTAGGCATGTCTTGCATAGCAAAATCAAATGAAGTCATTGGACCTACTATAACAGTTTAAATACGGTTGAAACACTTTCTATTCCGCTACTGTAAATCGGCCTGTTAAGGCTGGATCTAAATGATCATGAAATATATATTCACCGGCCTTATTCAGCGTGACTGTTTTTGGGCGGCCCTTATTTACGCCCAATTCAGACTCCCCGGCATAACTGCCGTGCCCGGGATGGGCCCCGAATGTTATTTCGCGCTCTCTTTCATCCTCATTGATAAATGTAAGCGTATCACACAACTCTGCAGTGATTTGGTTTGGGCTTACTATGCTGCTACTGATGGTGACTTTATGATTATTATGGACTCCCTGACAGGCACCCGTCTTCTCGCCACCTACCTGGTAGATTCCTTCTTTTTCAGCAAGCTTAAGGGTTACTTCAGACGGCAACATGTTCTGATAAAGGTTGTTCATGATAAACAAGGAAGCACCTATAGTCAATACAATGATTCCAGCCGTAGCAAAGAAGAAAACCACGTTATAAAGCGGCTTCGGCCCTCTACCCAAATGCAGGAAAAATAACATTTGGATGGCCATCTGCACTACCGCGATCCCAAGTATTGCTGCCAGCAGGGCATTGCCAGAAATTGTTTTATTGACTACCAGATAGTAGGGAATAATGGTGAATACCAAAGACAAAATAAAGCCGATAATATAAGACCCGGTTGTCCCATGTTCGCTCTTTCCTGCAACTTTAGTTACGTGTGTTTCTGAACTCATACAAATGCCCTCAAATAAACAACGGTAAAGATAAAGATCCAGACGATATCTAAGAAGTGCCAGAACAGACTTAGCAATGAAAGCTTACGCACCATACCCTTGGTAAGACCACGTTTCGCAACAAAGAATAATGTTATTGAGGCCCACAGCAAGGCAGAAGTAATGTGCAAACCATGCGTGCCGACCAGCAAAAAGAATGAAGAAAAAAACGCGTTAGTACGCATCGTATGCCCCTCATGAATAAATTCGGCAAATTCATACAATTCAATACCCAGGAATGACAAACCCAGTAAGATGGTGACACTAAACCAAAAAAGTGTCTGGTTTTTAAGACCCCGTCGGGCAGCTATCATTCCGAGTCCGCACGTAAAACTGCTTGTGAGTAGTATTAAGGTTTCAGACAAGGCCAGTGGAAGACTGAAAAGATCACGCCCGGTGGGCCCGCCCATTGTATTGCCATGTAACACGGCGTACACCGCAAACAGCACCGAGAACATCAAAAGGTCGGTCATCAGGTAAATCCAAAAGCCAAACATTACACGGTCATTCGCGGCTTCTTCGTGACTCATTTCCTGAGAATGTCCGGCATGTGTCATCGTTTACCCCTAACCAGACCTAATACCCATTTAAGTAATACTTTTATGAATTCTATTAAGCCCATTTCCTCATCATCTTCTTTGTGTAAAGTACGAACTTTATGAGCCCCTCGGGCTGCTTCCATTTTTTCTACCTCTTCAGCTGGAATCGTATACTCGGAATCTTCATTAAACGTTTTGGCAATCAAACAAATAATGATAGCAAGGATCGACAGTACGGCTAGCCAAACAATCTCCCAAACAAAGCCGAAGCCGGCCAAGAACGCGAAGATAGAAATGTATATACCAAAACCCGTGTTTTTAGGCGTATGAATATCTTTGTATTTAGGTTTTGAGAGACCGAGCTTTTTCATCTCGTAAAATGCATCGCTGGACGACATTTCAGGTATAACAGCAAAATTGTAAGGCGGCGCCGGTGAGGCAACCGACCATTCTAACGTCCGTCCATCCCATGGGTCGCCAGTAGTATCGATGAGGCGCCTTTTTTGCATAAAGCTAGCCATTATTTGCACAATCTGCAAGATAAGACCTGCACCGATGATTAGGCCTCCGATAAGAGACATTGTGAAGAATGGCTGCCAGCCAGTAGAGGCCTCATAATGATCAAGCCTCCTGGTAGCACCCATGAGCCCTAAGATATAGAGCGGAGTAAAGGCTACGAAGAATCCGATTATCCAGCACCAAACAGCATAACGACCGATGCGTTCGTTTAAACGGAATCCGACTATTTTGGGGAACCAATAATTCAAACCGGCAAAGATACCAAACAGCACGCCGCCCACGACTGTAGAGTGGAAGTGCGCAACCAGGAACAAACTGTTATGGAGCTGGAAATCAACGGGGGGTATGGCCAAAAGCACGCCAGAAATTCCGCCCAAAGCGAATATGGCAACGAATCCGAGGAACCATAGCATGGGCGTCGTGAAGCGTATCCGGCCTTTGTACATCGTGGCAGTCCAGCTAAATACCAAGACGGCCGTCGGTATTGCAATTATCGTCGTCATTATCCCGAAAGCTGAGTTCACGTTGGCGCCGGCGCCCATGGTGAAAAAGTGGTGCAGCCATACCGAGAGCGCCAGGGACGAAACGCCAATCATAGCCAGCACGTTGGACTTGTAGAATGCGATGGGCTTTCTGCTGAACGTCGAAACAACCTCCGAAAATACTCCGAACGACGGCAGCATCAAAATATACACTTCCGGGTGCCCCCACATCCAGATGAGATTGGTGTACATCATGGCGTTACCGCCCCCAGTGGTCGTAAAGAAGTGAGTGCCAAAATAGCGATCAAAAAATAACAAGAAGATCGTCATGGTAAGCAGCGGGAAGACAGTTACTGCCATAAGCATGCTTAAAAGTGAACCCCAAGTAAACAGTGGCATTTTCATGAGCGTCATACCTTTTGCACGCATTTTTAGGATAGTCATAATGAAATTGATAGCACCTAAGGTAGTACCGATACCGGAAATCTGCAAACTCCAAATCCAGTAATCCATCCCAACTCCGGGACTAAACTCCTTGCCGCTTAATGGGGCAACTGCCAGCCAGCCGGTTGCGGCATACTCATTTCCTAAGAAGAAAAACATATTTACCATTACTACACCGGCGATATACAACCAAAAACCCAATGTATTCATAAATGGCGAAGCCAGGTCACGGGCACCTATCTGCAGGGGCACAATATAGTTAATCAATCCAAAAATCAGGGCCATGGCCACAAAGAAGACCATGATATTTCCGTGAGCCGTAAAGATTTGCTGGAAATGGTCAGCGGACAGGTAGCCCTGTGAAGTTCCTGATGACAAAGCCTGCTGCAGCCAGAGCATAATCGCATCGAGGCCGCCCCTAAGCAACATGAATCCGCCGGCGATAAAGTACATAATACCGATTTTTTTGGGGTCAACCGACGTCAGCCATTCGCCCCACAGCCATTTCCAACGTTTTTTGTAGGTTATAAAGCCGATAGTCAACAGCAACATTGATAGAAAACTTATCGAGCCTGCTATAGTGAACCACTCGTGTGGAAGTGAATCGGCGTTCAGTTTTCCTATTAAAAATTCTCTCATTAGTGCCCCGTATGCTCCCCAGTTTCCGTATTTTGCTCGTGACCGCCTGCGTACTTACTCAGTATATTACTATAGATTTCTGGGCCAGGCTTAGAGTAGAATGCAGCCGGATGATTCTCGCTCGGCTCTAACAACCTTTCGTATTCTGAGCTGTTCAGTTCTTCAGAAGACACCGCGGTATCCTGCACCCACTTATCAAAATCTTCCTTCGTACTCACACGAGTATTAAACCTCATACCGGCAAAACCAGAGCCGTTAATTTCAGCTGCGCTGCCTTCGTAGTCTCCCAGTGTGTCGGCTATGAGATTCAGCCGGTTCACATGCTCGGTCATCGCATACAGCTGACCGCCAAGATGCGGGATCCAAAATGAACTCATCGGTGTTTCATCGGCTGTTAATTCAAATTGTACGGGGGTATCGATGGGAATTTGGACATAATTGACAGTCGCAATGTTGTGCTCGGGATATATAAAAAGCCATTTCCAGCGCATAGCAACTACTTGAACACTGAGGGCCTTGGAACCTTCGTGAATCGGTTTTTTTGGTTGCAGTTTATAGGTAGCCGGTACCAGCAGGACTGCCAAGAGGAGCATAGTTATGGTTGGGAAAGTCCAAATGGCAATAGTAAAAAGCTTGCCATGCCTGGGGTTTGGTTCGTACGTGGCTTTTTCGTTTGTTTCCCTGTATTTCCAGGCAAAATAATAAACGAAGAATAAGGCCGGAATAGCAATCTCAAGCATTATGAGTGTTGCGGTTATCATTAGCTTAAGCTGCTGGTCGGCTATCAAACCTTTCGGGTTTAGCAAAATAATATCTTTGCCCCGCATTAGAACCGCAATAATCACCCCTAAGCCAATCAGCCCCACAATCGTGAGCAATACGGGAATACCCTGGCTTAACTTTTTTTTACGTTTTGGCATTCATTCACCTTTAAAATTATTATACTAAAGATAAGCATAATTAATAAACTAAGGCATGCTTATTTCGGGCTTTAAGAAGTATGCAGTAAGATTAAGAGTAGAAATTATTTTCGTTGAATAAATGGCTACATTTAAAGATTACTACTCACTTACTAAGCCTGGCATTATAAAAGGCAACTTAATGACGGCTGTAGGAGCATATTTTTATGCTTCACGCGGTAGCCTTGACTGGACGATCTTACTCGGCCTGGCTCTTGGTATAATTTTTGTAATTGCATCCGCCTGTGTATTCAATAATTACCTGGACCGACATATAGATGCTAAGATGCAGCGCACCAAGCAGCGGGGACTGGTAACTGGTAAAATCAACACCTCTGCTGCACTAACATATGCCACAGTACTAGGGATGGCCGGCCTAGCGGTATTAGTTTTACTTACCAATGTCTTGACGGCTGCGCTCGGATTAACAGCGCACATTTTATATGTGGTCGTGTATGGCTATGTAAAGCGGCGCAGTCCGCTCGGCACACAAGTTGGTACTTTACCCGGTGCGGCTTCTATTACAGCTGGCTATACGGCTGTGACCGGACAAATTGACGGCGCGGCGATCATGCTGTTCTTAATCATGGTGATCTGGCAAATGCCACACTTTTACGCCATAGCGATTTTTCGTGCCAAAGAATACGCCGCTGCCAAAATTCCAGTATTACCGCTTAAGAAGGGTGAACAGGCAGCTATCAAGCGTATTATCGCTTATATTGCCGTGTTTTTGCTGGTTATTTTTAGCATGAGCGTCCTAAAATATACCGGCATTACATTTGGGGTTGTCATCGGCTTGCTGGGATCATATTGGCTGTTCATCAGCCTGCAAGGAATTGAAGCAATAGATAAGAATATTTGGGCCAAGAAAGTTTTCAAAACTTCATTACTCATTTTGCCCGTTATGTCAGGACTGTTGGCTATAAACCACTGGTTGCCATAAGTTTGTTATACTAAAGTAAGTAGTAATGAGGACAAGATTTTGGTAGATAGATTTGAACAACTCAGGGCCGATCCAATTGCAGAGAAGATACTTGATATTACGGGACTCCGTCCATTTGACGACATTACTTTTACTTATCATGGGCAAGATATTACTTTTCCCGAGTATATTGGCCAGTGCGGGCCTATGGCACGGGCTGCTTTTGAGGATCTTTCATCCAGGTCCGAAACCGATCCAGAATTCCATCGGAAAAAAGCCGATGTCGAACAATTTGCTGCTAACTTTTTAAGTTTAAAAAAGGATGAGCATGGAGAGTGGGCCAGAGCAGACAGAAACAGCCGCTGATATACAGTTGCTGCAACCAGAAGAAGTTGAGTCTCAATTTGGGGGACGAAGTCTAGACGACATAATTAAGCTGTGTCCGTTCTTAGCAGGTATGGATCCTACTCGTGCAATAGTCTATGTTCGTTCGTCACCACCCGAAATGCTAGCTAGCCATTCCGAGCAACATTATGAAGTCCGGCGGGCAGAAAAAGCGACAGCTATATTCACGGAAACACCTAAAGAACCGGATCAACCACAGGAAAGGCGGGATATTAGCTCGATTGAAGTGCCGGTTATCGAAAAAATTGAGCCAATCAAAGTTACAACACCTAAAAGTGATTTGCGGCAAGATATTGAACGATTTCACGCCATTAACTCAAACGTAACTGCAGAAC
>JALYQI010000048.1 GCA_030855955.1 bacterium
CTGTTCGCCGGTTAAAGAGGTACGTGAGCTGGGTTCAGAACGTCGTGAGACAGTTCGGTTTATATCCGCTGTGGACGCAAGGAAATTTGAGAAGATTTGACCCTAGTACGAGAGGACCGGGTTGAACGAACCTCTGGTGTACCAATTGTCCTACCAAGGGCATGGTTGGGTAGCTAAGTTCGGTATAGATAAGCGCTGAAAGCATATTAAGCGCGAAACTGACTTCAAGATTAGATTTCCCTATGAGATCCCTGAAAGACTATCAGGTTGATAGGCGCAAGGTGGAAGTGCGGCAACGCATGCAGCCAAAGCGTACTAATAGATCCATCGACTTTTTATGCACTCTTCTCTGCTGTTTCGTTACAATCAGAGAAGAGTAAAATTAGTATTTTGACTAGTTATTGTTGGGTAAATCCAACGTAGCAACTTTGAACATTTCTAAAACGTATCTAAAACACGCACCGTAGCACGTGGACACCGAAAAAAGGTAACAAAAGACTACCGTCTGATCGCTTATATCAGGGCAAAGCTTCTTTTGTGGCCTTCTTTCGGTGCCCATGGCGCAAGGGAAACACCTGTTCCCATCCCGAACACAGAAGTTAAGCCTTGCAGCGGTTACTATACTTGGCCAATCAAAGCCTGGGAAAATAGCACGGTGCCGAATTATAAAAAAGCTCTCCTTACAGGAGGGCTTTTTTCTTTGGGAAATCATTGGTAGAAAATCGATTGTGGTTAGGGGTTTTCTTGGGTGCTTAAAATAATTTGCCGCCAAGAGGAACATCTTGAGCGGGAGTTATTAGTATACAATTGCCGTCTGTATCCGGAACACCAAGCGTCAGGACTTCTGAAACTGCCGGGCCGATCTGACGAAGGGGGAAGTTCACCACCCCTAGCACAAGCATGCCCTGAAGTTCTTCTTTTGAATAGTTATGAGGCAGCTGGGCGCAAGATTTTTTGATGCCGATGTCTAGTCCAAAGTCTATTTTTAGCTTATAAGAGGGATTTCTGGCTTCGGGAAAATCTGATACTTCAATAATCCTGCCTACTCTAATATCTAACTTCTCAAAATCCTCATATGTAGACATGAGTTTATTATACGGTAAAAACATAGTAGGAAATTTGGTAGCGGTTAAGATGTCGAGTATTTGGCTACGCCGTAAAGCGTGATTAATTCTATTAGTCCATAGGGGATAGGTCTATCTAGGGGGAGGCGGATGGTGCCTTTAGAGGTTTCGTAATTTTTAAGCTTATCTTTAAACTCAACAATTGCGCCAGAGCCAGGGTAAAGGCCAATGTGGCTTGCGTAGGCGCCAAAGTGGACGATATTTTTACCTTGCCAGTAGGTAGGGATACCATAGCTGATTTTTTCTGTCGCATTAGGAGCAGCGACCTTAATGGTATTGCGGATTTTTTGTAGGATCTTTTGAACGTTTTTAGGAAAGCTGGCAATGTATTCGTCGACTGATTCATAGGCTTTCATGAATTAAAGTATACACTCGCGCATCGAAAACACTTGCAGGTAAGAGGCTACACCTCTAGACTTAAGGTAACTATGGGGCGATTTATCACAACAGTTCCAAATATGAATCACGTAGTCATGATTAAAGGCGTACGGCTGGTTCCGGGCGTCCGGGACGTAGGGGTCAGGGGAAGCCGGTTTGTAGCCATCATCGACGAAGGCTTAGAGGGAGCGCAATACGAAGAATTGGCTACTCAGGTCCGATTGGTCTACGGCTTTAGTTTCCAGTGCAGCGTTTCTGATAGTTATCAGGTTATGGCCTCAACCTCGGGCTATCACTTTACTGGACATAATGAACGTAAAGCTCATTTGCTGAGCCGGCCTTTATTTCCAACGCAAAAATTCCTGGTTTCATCGGGACGTATATTTGAAGATTTATTAACTGCTAAACTGCCGCCAAGTGACATGAACATGCTCTACAACTTGTTTTATTTATGGACCCGAGCCAAAGAATTACGCGAATTACATTTACCACAAGAGGCAGAAGTGCTGTTATGGAAAATCGTCGAGCATATGCAGCAACGGGGCACCAATGCCAAAGGCAAAAAGCTGCTCAAGAAGCTTAACCGTCACATGAATGATTCATCGATGTTTGCTGCCCGAGTGCTAAGTACGGCAGGCGCTGAAAAGCGTCAATCTGTCCGTGAGGAGTTAGAGGCTTTAACCGATCTAGACAAACTCCGACTTAAACAAGAGGCCTTGAGTGCCGATAAAACCGAGCATTACCTTGAACAAGACGCTGCGCTGGCGGCCGAGCAGCGTAATGTCTTTTTATCAGAGATCACACGGCTCTATATTATGTGGCAGTGTGGGCTGACTATGTATCACCTAAAACAGAAAGGTAATATTTATAAATTGGCCCGTAGTACTCCTAATATAGAAACCACAAGCACTGGTAGTTGACTTAAGCACAAGCTTGTGATATCATAAGCACATTCGATAGTGAATAACAGAGGGTTTTCTGCATTAAATGCGGAAAACTTTTTTATTGTCCTGCCGAGCCATAAATAAGTAAGGGAGAACGACAATGGCTGGAACCAAAACTGGCGGCAAAGCTGCTGCTAACACTAACAAATCTAAGTATGGTGCTGACTTTTATGCTCGCATCGGTGCTATGGGTGGTAAAAAGGGCACAACTGGTGGCTTTGCCGCAAACCGCGATTTAGCTCGCGTTGCTGGCGCAAAGGGTGGTCGTATTAGCCGCCGCACCAAGAAAACCGTTTAAAACCAATGCATTGTAGCTCTGCCTGCTGACTAGATAGGCCAGCCATATGCCGAGCTACTTTTCATAGGTTTTAGCGAAAGTATTATTAGAAAGGTGGAACTATGAATTTAGAGAACGTCAGCCAAGATGGCCGAATTAGCAAGGTGCTTGATGTGGTGGCTGTACTAATTATTGGCGCCGTACTTGGTATAGCAATTTCACAAGTTTTTACTACTTACGAAACGCAAACCTTGCAGCCCACCGAAACCATTCGCCGCTTGCCGGCAACAGAACTTAAATCTGATGAAGGTACGGTAGAAGCGCCGATGTATCCAGAAGGTCCAAAAATCGAAGAGAGTTAAACACCTTAATTTAGATGGAAACCGGGAAGCACCTGCTCCCGGTTTTTTTGTGCCAGCGCCCGGCGCCTATAAGGGCGGCAAAAGCGGGAGCTGCTAACCTGCCAATTTGTATTGCAGTTGAGGCATTGGTAACTCTTCTGGTCTTTTTGCATACTGATGACGCCGCAGGTCGGGCAAGTGCTGCGGCGATGTAGCCAATCTCGGTAGGTATCCAGACAATCTTGGATATGATCGTGATTGATCACAATGTCATAATGCTTAGCCAATTTTTCGGCTTGAGACCAGGCTTCTACCTCAAGCTTCACAAGTTCGAAATCGCTCTGGTATTGGGTATGGCCGAGAATGCCGTGAGACACCTCGTGCAGCAACGTCCAAGTGGCAATGCCAGGTTGCTGGCTACTTGCATCATAGGTAACTTTTCTACCTATGGGCGACCAATAAAAAGCGTCGCCATGCACGAATTGAATAATAGGGTAATCTTCGCGGAGTTGCTCTAATAATCGTTTCACCGCTGCTTCTCGTAATCTTTTATCATTTCATAACAGCCGTAGATGACGGCTTCTTCCGGACGACGAGCACCAATGACGGGAGGGATAGGTACCATGGGATTCTCATATTCTTTTAGCTCTTTAAGCAACGGTTTTTTAAACTTATTAAAATAGCTGCCGACACCGCCCCCGATAATAACAATATCGGGCTGAACGTTAGCGATAACATCTATTAGACCCAGGGCAATATCTTTGCTAATTATTTCCCACGTTTTAGGATCATCAATCTCACTAGCACGCTTGCCGAATCGTTTGACGATAGCTTTGCCGGAGGCAAAACTTTGCCATGGGACGAGCTTCCCGTCTCGTTCAAATAGCATGAACCCTACCTCACTATCTTGCAGATCGGTATCGATCTTATTATTAACTACCAAAACACTGCCTATGCCGGTGCTAACTGTTAGATAGAGAACTTTTTTGCGGACCGGCTCCAGCAAGCGGGCCTCTGACAAACCGGCAAGTTTTGTGTCGTTTTCAAGAAGCACGGGTGTTTTGGTAATTGTTCGGATATCATCACGGATTGGAATATTTTTCCAATCCAGATTACCAAAAGCTTCTGCTATGCCACGCTCATGGTCAATTTTGGCAGGGGCAGAAGAACAGGTCAGAGTAAAAGGGCTAGTTGTAATATTAGCAATGTTGTCAGCTAATAGCTGCTTAAATTCCTCATAATCTGTAGGGGTGGGAAATTTAATAGACTTGGTGATCTTACCACTCTTGGTCATCAACGCTAGAAGGGTTTTAGTGCCGCCTATATCCACGGTTAGGTACATGTAATGTAGTTTAGCATGCGGCAATCCTTTACTCCCCTTGGCGACTCTTTACTTCAAGGGGCGTAACAGATATAATAAACAGAAGTCTGATTGGGGTCACAACTTACGAGTTGCCACAGTACTAAGGAGGCATGTATCTAAGACATGTCAAAAACAACTAGCATTACAATGGATGAGTTACTGGCCGATGCTGATATTCGTGAGCTGAAGGTCGGTGATGTTATTGAAGGAAGTATCACAAGTGTGCGTAAGCACGAGATCTGGATAGACCTAGGCGCCAATGGCGTCGGTGTAGTTATGCGCCGTGAAATCGGTCATGGTCAAAAGATAGAAGAGGGTGAAGCAGTAACCGTCAGCGTAGTAGATCCCGAGCTAGACGAAGGCCATGCGCTTTTAAGTATGAAGCGGGCTGCCAAAGATCGTGGCTGGGATGAACTACAGCGTTCTTTTGAATCTCAGGATATCGTGGAAGTTATCGCTTATGACGCCAATCGTGGGGGTTTGCTGATCGAACTCGAAGGCATCCGTGGATTCTTGCCGGTCTCACAACTGGCGGCCGATCACTACCCGCGTGTTTCAGGTGCTGATAAAGATGAGATTTTGCAAAAGCTGAACGCACTTGTAGACATTCCGTTGCGCGTCCGTATTCTCGATGCCAACCGTAAGGAAAACAAATTGATTTTCTCTGAAAAAGAGGCTGTGAAAGACGACATGCAATCACGACTTACCGAGCTTAAAGTAGGTGATGTCGTAGAGGGCGTTGTAACCGGTGTGATCGATTTTGGAGCCTTCGTGAATGTCAAAGGTATCGAAGGTTTGATCCATATCTCAGAAATTTCTTGGGAACGTGTCGAAGACCCCAGGGAATACGTTAAGACAGGCCAAAACGTCGAAGCCAAGATTATCGCCATCGACAAAGACCGCCTTAGCTTAAGCCTCAAGCAAATGAGCGACGATCCTTGGCTGGGCGAAGTCAAAGCTTTCAAAAAGGGTGATGAAGTCGAAGGTAAGATTACCCGCATTACACCGTTTGGGGCCTTCGTACAACTAAGCCCAAGTGTCGAAGCATTGGTACACGTATCTGAAATCAGCGACGGCGAAGAAAACGCTGCCGATCCTACCGAGATCTTCAAGCTCAATGAAAAGAAGAAGTTTAAGATACTTGAAATTGATACCGAAAATCGTAAGATTGCCTTAAGCCTGAAAGATAAGTAAGGGAACTCCCTTACAGAAAGGAGCCAGCTATCATGCAAACGACGATTGAAGTCGAAGATATGATTACTGTCGGTGCGTTAGCCGATAAGCTGTCTCTGCCAGTGGCCAAAATCATCACCGAACTGATGAAGAACGGGGTGATGGCAACCGTTAATGAAAAAATAGATTTTGATACCGCCCAGATAATCACCGGGGAAATGGGACTTGAACTGGAACTGGTTAAAAAATCAGCCGCTCCCATCGCTATTACCCGACCGAAAACAGCTGTTAATGACCCGGATGCAACTCCTAGGCCACCAGTTGTCGCGGTCATGGGACATGTCGACCACGGCAAAACCAGTTTATTGGATGCCGTCCGAAGTGCTGATGTTGTTAAAAGCGAAGCCGGGGGGATTACCCAGCACATCTCGGCCTATTACATTGAGCACGATAAGAGGGCAATTACGTTCCTGGATACACCAGGTCACGAAGCTTTTGCGGCACTTCGCGAACATGGGGCACAGCTGACCGACCTGGTAATTATAGTGGTAGCGGCCGATGACGGTATCAAGCCTCAAACACTTGAGGCTATCCGTTTTGCCCGCAAGGCCGGGGTTAAGATTATCGTAGCCATTACAAAAATGGACAAACCCGAAGCGAATCCAGATCGTGTTAAACAACAACTGGCCGAGAATGAACTATTGCCGGAAGAATGGGGTGGTGATACCGTCATAGTGCCTATTTCGGCTAAGGCTGGGACTGGCATGAAAGAACTATTGGATATGGTGTTGTTGGTGGCAGACGTCGAAGACCTAAAGGCTGTCAGCAATAAGCCGGCTTCGGGCCTTATTATCGAATCACACATGGAGCAGGGCCGGGGTTCGGTGGCCCGTGCACTCATTACCGAGGGCACACTCAAAAGTGGCGATATTGTCGTAGCTGGCGGTACGTACGGTAAGATTCGCAATCTGGAAGGCACTGATGGCAAACCTTTAAAAACAGCTACTCCCTCCATGCCGGTTATTATTACTGGTCTTAAGAATCTACCGGAATTCGGCGACTCTTTTACGGTTGCAACTTCAGAAAAAGAGGCCAGGGTTATGGCCGGAACTGTATCTCAAGGCCGTTCTACAGGCGGTGGTCAGTTGAATATCAGTAGCAATGAATTGATCCGGCTTATTAACCGCAGTAATCAGTTACAAGAGCTCAATATTATCGTCAAAGCTGATGTCCAAGGCTCACTAACATCTGTAATAGATAGCCTCAAGTCGCTTGATAATGAAGAAGTGGCTGTTCGGATAGTCGGCAGCGGCGTCGGCGCCATTAACGAAAACGACGTACATATGGCGGCAACCAGCAAGGCGATTCTTTATGGATTTCATACCATGCTGCCTGCCAGCATCAAACAGTTAGCCGCACGGGACCAAGTGTCAGTACGATTCTTCCAAGTTATTTATGAACTTATTGATGATGTAAAACAAGAACTCACCAAATTGTTGGCACCTGAGATTATAGAAACTGAACTAGGCCGTTTGATAGTACGTGGTATCTTTAAAACCACTAAGACAGAGGTTATCTGTGGTGGGGAAGTTACCAAGGGCAAACTGGTAGTGCCGGCCATTGCTAAGGTCATGCGTGAAGAAGAAGTTTTAGCTGAAGTAGAAGTTACCAATTTGAAACGCGGACCGGCTGACGCTAAAGAAATTTTAGAAGGCGAAATGTGCGGGCTCAGCTTTACCAGTAAATCCCGTGTTGATATCCAAGAAGGCGACCGGATTGAATTCTTTAGCCGCGAATTAAAAGCCCGGACGCTATGATACAATTCACTCTTAATATCAGGATAAAGCATGTTTAAGCTCGATAACGAATTTCTTACCAGTCTTGGTCTCGGCTCCCTGCCGGTCGATGAAAAAAACAAACTCTTGCAGCATATTTATGAACGACTGGAAATGAATGTTGGCATGCGTCTGGCCGAGAAAATGACCGACCAACAATTGGATGAATTTGAAGGCTTTATTGACCGTAACGACGAATCCGGTGCACTCAAATGGCTGGAAACCAATTTTCCCAACTACAAGCAAGTAGTTGCTGAAGAGCTTGATAAATTAAAGAATGAAGTAAGCCAGGCCGCTCCACAAATCATGGCTGCGGCCCAAAGTGCTCCAGCGCAACCAGAGCAAAGCACGACACAGCAACCACAGGCGGGGCAATTCGCCCCATCGCCCCAACAGCAGCCGGGAGTCCCACAGCCTGCTTATCCTGGGCCTAACCCATCTTATCAACCACAAGTGCCGCAGCCAGGTGTAGGTCAGAGTGGTTTTGAGCAAATGGCTACACCACAATCTCCCATGCAACAACCGTATCCGCCTCAACCCCAGCAGGCGATACAAGACCCTTATCAGCAACAACCAGCACCGCAGCCTTCGTCACCTTCAGATCCCACACATCAGGGCCAGCAGCCACCGGCCGGGCCTCCTCAACAGCAGTAATCTAATCCAATCGCGAACCATATCCGGCTATAAAGGCTTCGGCTGTCATATCAGCTTTCCCAGCCGGTTTGAGCCGTTCTATAACCAGGGCTTTTTCGGAACAAGGGATAATTAATTGTTTATCCTTTATTTTTATAGAACCAATTTTACCGGTGTAGTCTGCTACCGAAACTTGAGTAATAATTACATCAATTTCCGCCAGCTTTGTATGGCTTTTTGGCCATTCAATGAAAGCACGTATTTCTCGCTCCAGAACATCGGCTGGTTTTGTAAAATCAAGCTCACCATCAGTCTTATTTAGCTTACGTGAATAAGAGGGAATTTTGTTGTCGGCAATTGTGACTTCTTCTTGCGGACGTTCTAATGTTTCACCATTAAGCCACATCGGTATTATTACTCTTAACGCTCTATCGCTCTCGAGGATAAGTTTTTCTGTTAACGAAATAGTTGTTTCATTTATATCAAGCTCTAATCCGCTTTGAGATAACAATGGGCCTTCATCCATGGCTTCGACTAGCAGCATCAAACTGACGCCAGTTTTTCGTTGCCCTGATAAAATAGCAAAGCTGATCGGGTCGGCGCCGCGCCATTCGGGCAATAGCGAGAAATGGCTATTGATAATGCCTTTGGGGAAGTAATCAATCGCGTCCTGGCCAACAATGATGCCAAAATCAATAAGAATCGCAACTTCTGCAGGGAAAGGATTGGTAGCAATTAGTTCAGATAGCTGATGTTTATTTCTGACAAAATGCACAGGCAGCGAATGAACATCAGCTACATCAATAACGGGAAACGAACCATGATGATGCTCTGGTTTTGGCTTGGTAACAATGGCAATTACATCGAAATTTGCGACAAGCATTTCTAGTGATTTGGCAGCTACGGGGCCACTACCGAAGAATACAACCTGAGGTTTAGACATTACAGGCTCCAAAGCTGAGGATTATCTTTGATTTCAGTATCGTAATCGAGAGCAACGAGCTTGCCATCGTCATTAAGTCGATAAAAGGCATCCTTTTGGTCTTTGATATGGTCAATAAAGACTATGCCGTTGATATGATCGACTTCGTGCTGGAGGACGCGCGCCAAAAAGCCTTCGGCCGTAATACGGATAGGACTGCCATTCAATCCGAGGGCTTTCACTCGCACTTTGGTATGGCGGGCCACCTTACCGTATGTATCCAATATACTCAGGCAGCCTTCGTAGTCTTCTTCAACATCGCCTTCATATTTAGTGATCTCAGGATTAATAAGTGTCATGAAGGTGCGGTCTTTTTTGTCATCAAAATTATTTCGTACCACTACGACACGCAAGAGTTTATCTATTTGCACTCCGGCCAGCGCTACACCGACTTCATGGCTGCGGCTATCTTCCCAATCCAACGTGGCGGCTTCCATGTTAGCAATCAGCTTTTGAACGCTACTATCAACCAGTCCGACACGTCGGGAGCGCTTACGTAGACTTGAATGAGGTAACGTAATTATATCTTGTTTTGAGGCCATAATCCCGAACAGTATAACAGAGTAGAATCAACTATAACAGGTTGATTGGATCAATGTCATAGTTGTAATTGCCAGCCGGCAATGATGACATTACTTGCACGAGCCGCGACCGGATTTTGGATTTAATAACCAACTGCCAGTGATAAGAGCCGTGGCTGCGTTCATAAAAAGCGGGCGCGGGTTCGCTGAGCTCGATAGGCAGCCTCATTTGAATAATATGTTGATGTAGTTTGGAGACAAATTCTTCGGCAGCTTTAGCGGACTTTCGGTTAACGTCAATTTTAAGCATAAAGCGGAATGGCGGAAAACCGAAGCGTCGGCGTTCTGCCAGTTCTTGCTCATATAGTAGCTGCCAATTTTGCGTCACAGCCGCAAGTAGTAAAGGATTTAGGGGGTTATAGGTCTGCACGATTACTTCGCCCAAAGTATGTCCGCGGCCGACCCGGCCAATCGCCTGATGTAAAAGTTGATAGCTTCGCTCAGCCGCAGAAAAGTCTGGCATGTTTAAACCGGTGTCGGCGTTAATGATACCAACAAGACTTAATTTAGGCAGATCCAGCCCTTTCCCAATCATTTGTGTGCCCACTAAAATATCCACGTCGCCTTTTTGGATTGACTCAAAATGATGAGCAAGTTTTTCGGCAGCGTAATTATCTGTGTCGAAGCGTTTAACGACAGCTTCAGGCAGGAGCTTATGCAAAGTATCGACTAGGGCTTTAGTGCCGATGGAACGGTAAGTGATATTATCGCTGCCGCAGTCCGGACAGGCGTATGGAGGACGTCCGCGGTAGCCGCAGGTATGGCATCGCATCGTATGATTATCTCCATGATAGGTAAGTGGGATATCGCAACGGGGGCACATCGCTTGCCAGCCGCAGATATGGCAGAGGATTAACCGCGCCGTGCCGCGGCGATTTAAGAAAAGCATCGACTGCTGATGATTCTGCAGGTTTTTTTCCAGTGCCGTCAGTAGCGGATCGGAAATTGATGGGTGCCGGCTAAACAAATTTTTATCTTTCATGTCCACGATAGTGCGTGTAACTTTTTGAGAGGTAAGGGCAGTCTTGGTCATGTGTAATATTGGTATGCCTGTCGCTTCGGCGATGTAGTGTTCTATGATCGGGGGCGTCGCGCTGCCGTAGATAGTATCGGCACCATGAAGTTTAGCTAAAGCTCCGGCCACACGAAGCGCTTGATAACGAGGTGCTTGTTCTTGTTTGTATGCTGGCTCGTGCATTTCGTCTATTACAATAAGGCCAAGTTTTTTAATGGGACTAAACAACGCGGAGCGAGTACCGATAATAATTAAAGGTTCGGTAGCTTTTAATATTTGGCTCCAATGTCGATTTCGTGTAGATTTTGTCAGGCCTGAGTGCATCGTAACGACCTTGTCGCCAAATTGTTCGGCAAAGACCTTAGCTAGCTGCGGCACCAAAGATATTTCCGGCGTTAAAATTAATACCGAGGAACCATTTTTCATTTCAATACCAGCTCGCTCTAAATAAATACGCGTTTTGCCGCTGCCAGTGGCGCCGTGAAGCAAGAATGTCCGTTTTGTGGAGCTGTCTATTTTGTGAAGGATCTTTTTTTGCTGTTCAGTTATAGGTGGTAAGTCGGTCGGGGTCGGCTGTTTCTCCGTTATTCCACGATTTTTTACATCTAGTCCTGAAGGCACGAATAACTGCGTTAACGCGCCGCTGCCACTCGGATAATACTCGCCCAGCCATGTATGCAATTTTCTAAGCATGAGCGGCAACGGCGGTTCTGTAAGTGCTTGTATAATTTGCTTTGTATCAAAAGTTGGCTTGTGTACTTTTTGTGACACAAAGCCCGCAATATTCTTTCGGCCGAAGGGAACAAGCACTATGGCGCCAGTAACGAGGATATCTGGAAAACTATAGGTAAGCGGACTGGGTTTCGTATAACCAACCTCAGCAACAAATACCTCATAATAGTGCATGTTGTCATTATAGCTGTCGGACGAGATATATTATGAAATTATGGTGCTTACATCTTGCGCTTCAAGCAAAGGCGCGCTATACTAACCGTTGTCTGAATAACAATAGGGAGCGGCAGTGTTAGACGTTTTTATCACATCGCGTGTTAGGCGCAAGATTATCGTTATCTACGCGAAATACCCGGATTTCAAAACGCATGTCCGTGGTCTAGCGAAGCTTATCAAAGAAGATGCGGGCAATATCCAGCGCGAATTAAAGCGATTAGAAAAAGTCGGATTTTTGCTGAGTGAGCGTCAGGGCAATACCAAGATTTATCACACTAATAAGCACTTTCCAATTTTTAAGGAACTCCAAAGTATAGTGTTAAAATCACAACGTACGACCCAAAAGAAATCCCAAATGTAATCAGGGATGCGGGGCTTGTCTCCTTTTGACTTGCTTCTTCCAAGACGAATTCAGGCAGTACCAGTTGTAAAGTCTGAATTTCGTTCCTCAGAGCGCACCAAAACCAGTCTAAGCCACGCATCACTGGGAGTCTGTTGATTAAACCATTGCATTTTTATCTCTGTTACGGTAGAATATTACAGATATGATTTCAGTAAACCGCAAAGATGGTAAGGAGCCAGTCGAGAATGTACTGCGCCGCTTTAACCGTAAAGTCCAGCAAGCCGGCGTCATTGCCGTAGCAAAGACGAACCAGCATTTCGAAAAACCGCTCAGTAAACGCGAGCGTCGTATTAAGGCTATTTCGCGAGCTGAACGCAAGGCCATCAAAGTCAAAAAACTCAAGCTCGGTTTGAAGTAATTAAAAGCGTCCATCTTGGTGCATAAAGCGATTTTTGCTATGGTGCTCGATCGCCGTATTTAAATACGGCTTCCTTGAGCTCCTCGCAAATAAATAGACTTCTACATCCAAGCTTGGACGCTTTTAGTTTTTAATGAACCTCTGTTACACTTCTAGTGATATGAGTTTAAAGATGACGCTCGAACAAGATATTAAAACCGCTATGCTAGCTGGCGACAAGGTACTGGTGACTACGCTGCGTGGGCTGAAAAGTGCGATACTAAATGTAGAAGTGGCAGAAGGCAAGCGGGAGCAAGGCCTTGATGATGAGTCGATTATTGCTATTTTCCAAAAAGAAACGAAGAAACGTCAGGAAAGCGCTGATCTATATGCTCAAGGTGGCAACGCTGAAAAACAAGCAGCTGAATTGGAAGAAAAAAAAGTTATCGAAAAATACTTGCCTCGTCAACTGGATGAAACAGAAATTATCACTATGGTTGATAAAGTTATCACCGAAACTAATGCCACGGGTATGCAATCTATGGGCCAAGTTATTGGCGCGGTCAAACAAAAAACGGGAGCCAGTGCGGACGGCTCAGTAATTGCCCGAATCGTGAAGGATAAACTCGCTTAGATGATACTGTTCATGGGGGTCGCAGGCTCCGGTAAAAGTATGCAGGGTAAGCTGTTGGCAGACAAACTTTCTTTGCCTTGGCTATCAACCGGCGAATTCCTGCGGATGTTGGTTGCCGGTCCAAGACGTAAGGATATGTTATCCGGCAAATTATTAAAAGACGCGGAAATTATTGACATGGTCCAAAAAATTTTCAATGTCGTTGAATCAAAAGACGAAATAATCTTGGATGGCTTTCCTAGAAGTACTGCTCAGGCCGATTGGTTACTATCGCAGGTCAAGCACCTGCAATTAAAAATCACTGCCGTTATTAACTTGCAGGCCAGTCTTAAGGTAGTCCGTCAGCGTCTTTTAGGTCGCGGCCGCCAGGATGATGTTGAGGAAGCTATTAAAGAGCGCTTTATGGAATACGAGGCATCAGTCAAACCAATATTGGAACAGTTTAAACAAGCCAATGTGCTAATAATAGATGTTAATGCCGAGCAATCCCCGACAGTCATCCACGAAGAAATTATGCGCAAGCTGAAGGAACAAGCAGGTGTTCACGAGAATTAAGACCATCGCAGAACTGGAGTCTATGCGCACGGCAGGGGCAATGCTCGCTACCATACTGGAATTAGTACAATCGCAGGCCCAAGTAGGGATGTCTACCAAAGATATGGCCGATATAGCTGCCAAAGAATTGCAGGTTTTGGGCGGCAAACCATCATTTTTGGGTTACGAAGGGCATTCGCCTTTTCCTGATGTTATATGTATTTCTCTCAATGACGAAGTGGTGCACGGCATACCTAGCAAGAATCAGATACTGCGGCCTGGGGATCTAGTCAGTATTGATTTTGGTGTGACTTATGATGGCATGGTAACCGATGCAGCCCGGACATTTGTAATCGGTGACACCAAGGAGCAGGTAAAAAAGTTAATCCGCGATACCGAAAGAGCAATGTACTCCGGCATTGATGTTTTGAAAAACGGGGTGCGGGTCGGTGACGTTTCTAATGCTATTCAAAAAGTTTTAGTCGAGGGCGGTTATGGAATTGTGCGCGATCTTGTTGGGCATGGTGTCGGACATCAACTCCACGAGGAACCCGATATTCCGAATTACGGGTTTGCTGGTTCCGGTTCCGTATTGAAAGCAGGCATGACGATTGCGATAGAGCCGATGGCTACATTAGGAACGCACGCTGTTACCGTAGATGATGATCAGTGGACAATCCGTACGGCCGATGGCTCGCTGGCTGCGCATTTTGAAAACACTATATTGATTACTGAGCGTGGTCACGAGATCCTCACCGTAAAATAAAAC
>JALYQI010000051.1 GCA_030855955.1 bacterium
GTACGAGAACTAATGCAAGCAGCAAAACCATATGTGCAAAACCAGATTCATTCTTTCGCATTTTTATCCTTTTTTATTTTTTTAACCTTATTATTTATTATAAAAAACAAACTGATTAATGTCTATACTTTAAAATTTTAAAGAAGCCCTATTACAGAGGCCAAAATGCTTATGGTAGCGGGGCTAGGACTCGAACCTAGGACCTCGTGGTTATGAGCCACGCGAGCTGCCACTGCTCCACCCCGCGATAATTATCTGTCTTGAGCCAAAGTTTGAAGCAAGTTATATCTTATCCTAAGAAGTAAAAAGTGTCAATTAAGACATAAGAGATTGATACTATAGCCAATTTCTTTTTAAGCTAAAACTTTATTGTTTAATTTCGATTACTATTTTGCCTTTGGTGGTGCCTGATTCGCGGGCGGTGAAAGCTTCTTGTATTTGAGCAAGTGTGAAGATTTTGTCGACTTGCGGCGTAACCTTTTTTAGTTCGACAAGCTTACTTAATTCTTTAAGTCGTTCGGTTGTAACTTTGGTTGCCTGCGTAATGCCAGTTACACCAAGTTCTTGCGCTATGGCTTCATCGGCTGGCGCTATCATTGAAACGGCTATGCCGCCCTGCTTTAATACGCTAAAAGACTTGTTGAAATCATCACCACCCACGGTGTCAAAAACTGCGTCATAATCCTTCAGTACTTCTGCAAAGTTTTGGACTTTATAATCAATAACCTCATCCGCACCTAGGTTTTTTACAATATCAATATGCTCACCGGAGGCAGTAGTAGCAATGTAAGCACCAATATTTTTAGCGATCTGAATGGCGATGGTGCCAATACCACCAGCCCCACCATGGATAAAGATCTTTTGACCTGGTTTAAGATTGATATGCTCGGTAAGAGCTTGCAGCGCACTGACACCAACTAAAGGCAGGGAAGCAGCTTGTTTAAAATCCAGACCTTCCGGTACTTTGGCAATTTGGCCTGCTGCGGTAGCTGCGAATTCGGCAAAAGCACCGCTGTTTCCGGCAACGACATTAGCTTGGCCGTAGACTTTATCACCCACGGCAATACTATCTACTTCCTCTCCCAGTTCAGCTACGATACCAGCTATGTCTCCGCCCAGTGTTGCTGGAAAGGTCAAGGGTATCATCTCTTTCATGTAACCAGCTCTAATTACAGTATCAAATGGGTTAAGGCTGGAAGCGTGAACCTCCACAAGTACTTGGCCGGATTTTGGAGAGGGCTTATCTACCTTGTTGATTTTAATAACCGATGCGTCACCGTATTCGCTGATTTGTGCTGCCTTCATTGCTACCCCTTCTTGTAAGTGCTATAATTTGTATAGTACTTATTATAATAAGGTGCTATATAAAATATAGCAAGTTTAATATGAATAAAATCATCAAAACCCAAGCAGTTTGTGAAGGCACCATGAAATTACTGGGCGATTACTGGACTCTGCGGATTATTGATGCCCTCAAAAACGGTGAGATGCGCTATTGTGATATCCAACGCTGTGCCGACAATGTAAATCCCGTCACCTTAACCAAACGCCTTAAAAAACTCGAAGCCGCCAAATTAGTGAAAAGATCCGAAGAAACGGTGGACAAGATTTCTGTGACATATGATTTAACCGGCTTAGGCCAAGATGTGCTGCCAGTAATAAAAGCCCTGTATCAATTTTCTGTTAAAGCTAAATTAAATAACAAGACAACTACCTTAAGCGATTAAGCAAACTCCAAAGTAATCATAAAAAAAGAAAAGAGACCTGTGTGAGGTAGGTCTCTTTTCGTTAGGGACGTTAAGTTTAAATGTACGAAAATAAAATTACATCGTAGCGCGGCGGCGATTGCCTCCACCACGGCTGGCTTTGCCACCCTTACGTGCGATTTCAGTTCGCCTCTCTTTAGATAATGCAGCGAATCCCCTTGGTTTGTGACCTGATGTACTTGCCATAGACGTCTCCCTTATGTATTAGTTAACATTGCAAGTATCAACTATATTCTCCTGGGGTGCCATGGTCTGTAATATATGCTACGTAGTAGCTATGAGATTATTCACTTGCAAAAGTGTTTATGCTTATTCGCCGCCTTTTTGAACATAGCTTTTTACGAAATCTTCGGCGTTTACTTCAAGCACTTCGTCAATTTCATCAAGTAGTTCATCTAGTTCAGCTTTGAGTTTTACTCCACTTTCACTAACTGCAGCCGCTCCTGCATCTTCTGCAACATCTTCTTCTTGTTCTCGTCGTGATTTTCCTTTAGTCTTTTGTTCAAATTCTGCCATAGCAGTATCTCCGTTACGTTTTTCTCATGCTAGTCCTGTTTTTAAACTTGTGCAAGCATAAACAAAAAATACCCTCTCAATGAGGAGAGGGTATTTTAGCTTTGATCGCTACTGTTTTACCAGCTGCGTTCGCCGCGGTCACCACCACCGCCACCACCATAGTCGCGGCGAGGTCGCTCTTCACGTGGACGAGCTTCGTTCACTGTGATTGAGCGGCCACCCATGTCAGCACCATTAAGGGCTTTCTCGGCAGCCTTGCCTTCGTCGTCGTTCTCGAACTCGACGAAGCCAAAACCTTTACTGCGACCGGTGTCACGGTCTTTGACGACAATTGCGGATGCTACGGTGCCATGAGCAGCGAACGCGTCGCGAAGCTCATCTTCAGTCGTAGAAAACGGCAAGCCGCCTACAAATAATTTGTACATTAGGATCCTTTTAGGATTTCAGTTGTTAAACGCAAGTTCCTCGACCTTTTCCTCCGTCTCTTTGCTAGCACCGAACTCTTCCTGCGTTTAAAACGTTTAGGCGAACATTCATTGATCTAGGTTAAAAACAGATATTACCTGCACCTGAATTAAAACACGAACCCCTTAAAATAACAAGCTAGTCCTTTCTATTCTATGTGCTATACTTAAGCCAAAGTATTTTGAAATAAAAAAGGACCTTGGAAAACAAAATGAATAGTTTCGTGCCAATTCGTAGGCACATCTTTGCTCTAATAAGAATTATTACCCCAGTACTGTTAATAATTGCCTTATTAAATGCGTCCGTTCATGCCGACCAGCCCTTTTCGATAGTACGGGTGAGTACGGACTCGGCCGGAGGGCAGAGTAATAACTATAGCGATTACCCAATCGTATCGGCCGACGGCCGCTATGTAATTTTTCATTCCGCAGCCACCAACCTGGTAGCAGGCGATACCAACGGGGATATCGATGCATTTATAAAAGATACGCAGACTGGAGTAATAACCCGTATCTCAACCGATGGCAGTGGCAACCAGGCAAATGACTCTAGCTTTCCGGCCGGAATATCGGCTAATAACCGCTACGTAACCTTATTATCAGCCGCCACCAACCTGGTAGCAGGCGATACCAACGG
>JALYQI010000019.1 GCA_030855955.1 bacterium
GTATAACACTTATGATTTAGGGGTGAAATCTATAATGTTGTAGTAGACACATCATAATCGGCCAGATTACATCTATTGAGGACAACAAATGGTGGTATGATTGAAGCATAAGCGACTATAAAGCATAAGGAGTCTATGTCGAATCTTTTATCCCAACTGCTGGCAGCAGATGAACCACTGTTCAGTATAAGCTTAAAACAGCTGGAAGAAGCATCTGGTTGCCAAGGGATGGATGTGCGTTTAATAAGTGAAATTCCTCAGACTGTGCACCAAAAGTCAAAACTATTAAGTCTCGACTCTAAAGATACTACTGGCGAAGAACTTTATCATGCACTACTAAATAAAATTCGCTTGCATGATAAGCACCTTGTACGTCATATAGGCGGTTCGGAGCCTGATGATGTGCAGACTTTGATCCCTTTAATAAAAAAAGCTGTCGACAAGGCCAAACTACCGCGCAATGCCTGGGTACTGAAAAAAAGCGTAGCCAAACGCATGCTTCAGCAATATCCACCAAAAAAAATCATGGAACACCTAGGTTATAGTTCTGTCGAGTCCCTAACAAAGCGTGAAAATTTAGCTGAAATTTACGGAGCCTTAAGATTTGCGGAGTCGCCTGCCTGGCTAAAGCGGTTCAATGCTAGTTATAAAGAACTAACGCCTTCTGATTTTGAAAACCGGGACATTGAAATTATCATTATGGATAAGAACCGTTGGGGAAGTATTGCCGAAGAATTTATACTTAAAAAACGTCACAATATAACGCACTTGAAGGAGCTAGGGGTAATTCTTATGCTGCCGACTAAACTCGAGAAACTACACGGCATAACTATTACCGCCTTGCCCCTATTACTGCATTACTTTAACGAAATCAGACTATACAGTGCCTTCTTTAAACTGCAGCAGGTCAAAGCCAATTTTGGTAGGATTATCGCTGAAACGCTCAACGCCGACATCCGTTCAGCTGCATCTATGGCCGGCAACCATGTGCACTGGCGTGTCATTCAACGTTACTACGGCAAACTAGAGCACGAAAAGCACCCGGAGATTTTTGAGCCTCACGTTCAACCTGAGGATCTACATTGGCGTAAAGCAGAAGAGCAACTGTATTTAATCGATCCTGAACTCGGTTTTTGGAAAGACCTTGATTACGTGGGGGTTATGGCAAATAATACGCCAGTCAGTTTTAACCTTATGGATGTCAGTATGGCCTACTGTACGGGAGCACCGTATGAGCATCGTATCGTCTTCCATATGCGTGAAAGCCTATGGAACGAAATTTTCATCCGCTACATGGGGCATAAAGTCCTCGAGGAACAAATTCTGCAGCAGCTCGATAACAATATGATCAAGCCGGAGAAGCTGAGTCTGTAGAGTGATACAATAAACATAAAATCAGGAAGAGCACAAACAGCCTGAACCAATTAAACCGGTGCAGTATGAAGAAAAGCCAGCGGTTATACCTACACGAAAAAAGGACCAGGGTCATTTTAAACTGAGTAAACGGGAAGTTATCTTTATTTTTATCCTTGCACTGTTTATAACTGCGGCAGGCGTTTTTACCTGGCGCTTAAACGATAAAAAACAAGAACAAGCTAATGCTATCGACAGCTTTGAAGAATGTATAGCGGCAGGAAATCCGGTGATGGAGAGCTATCCCGAACAGTGCACCGCCGGCGGCCGAACATTTACAAACCCAACTCAACAAGTGCAACTGCCTTAGATAAATTGTTACAATGTATTGATGGCAAAGTTAGAGTTATCGAGTAAGTTCAAGCCGCAGGGAGATCAGCCGCCCGCCATTGAGCGGATCACTGGCCTTCTTAAAGATAGCCAAAAAGAGCAGACGCTTCTCGGGGTAACGGGCTCAGGTAAAACTTTTACTATGGCCAATGTTATCCAGAACATGCAAAAGCCAACCTTAGTCCTTAGTCATAATAAAACCCTCGCAGCTCAACTCTATAATGAATTTAAAAACTTTTTTCCGAATAACGCGGTGCATTATTTTGTTAGTTACTTTGATTATTACCAGCCAGAAGCTTATATTCCCCGTTCTGATACTTATATCGAAAAAGATTCTCAAATAAACGAAGAAATCGACCGGCTGCGTCATGCTGCAACCGATTCATTGCTTACCCGGAAGGACGTGATAATTGTAGCTTCAGTTAGCTGTATTTACGGCATTGGCTCGGTTGAAGACTATAATGGACTATCAATAAAAATTTCTAAAGGTGAGCGCAAACTGCGCGACAAATTCATGCGTCATTTAAGCGATATACAGTATCAGCGAAATGATATTGATTTTCATCGCAGTACTTTTAGGGTGCGCGGTGATGTCGTTGACGTCTATCCGGCCGGAGAAGAGACGGCTTACAGGATTGAATTTTTTGGAGATGAAGTAGATCGTATCACTCAAATTGATCCTTTAACTGGAGAAATTACTAATAATCTTAGCAGTTTACAAATTTTTCCTGGCTCACATTATGTGACTCCCTACGACAAGCTTAAAATCGCTCTTGTTAAAATAAAACGCGAACTTGAAGAACAGACAGAATTGTTCGAAAAACAGGGTAAATTACTCGAAGCGCAACGCCTCAAGCAACGAACTAACTTTGACCTTGAAATGCTCGAAGAAACTGGTTTTGTGAAAGGTATTGAAAATTATTCCCGTTACTTAACCAACCGCCAGCCCGGTGAGCAGCCGGCCACCTTACTCGACTATTATCCTGATGATTTTTTAATGTTTGTTGATGAATCACACATGACGATGCCACAAGTTAGAGGTATGTATAACGGTGACCGAGCACGAAAAGAAGTGTTAGTTGAACATGGCTTTCGTTTGCCTAGTGCGCTTGATAACCGGCCGCTAAATTTCGCAGAATTTGAAAGGCATATTAATCAAGTAGTTTATGTCAGCGCCACACCAGCCCAATACGAACTAGAACGATCGCCTGAACCCGCCCAACAGGTAATTCGCCCAACAGGTTTACTCGATCCGCCTATTGAAGTCCGTAAGATCGAAGGTCAGATTGATGATTTAATTAGTGAAATCCGAGATACGGTTGCTAAAAAACAGCGTGTACTGGTAACCACACTTACAAAACGTATGAGTGAAGATCTGACGGAATATCTTAAGGAAATTAATATTAAGGTTACATATCTGCACAGCGATGTTGACACCCTGGAACGTACAGATATACTGCGTGATCTTCGGCTGGGCATTTATGACGTTGTAGTAGGAATTAACTTATTACGTGAAGGCTTGGATCTTCCAGAGGTTTCTCTTGTGGCTATTTTAGATGCTGATAAAGAGGGTTTCTTACGCAGTGAACAGGCATTGATTCAGACTGTTGGCCGTGCTGCAAGGCACGTCGAGGGCCATGTCATTATGTATGCCGATAAAATTACCGGCTCAATGCAGCGCACTATTGATGAGACTAATAGGCGGCGTAAGATCCAGGAAGCCTACAATCAAGAACACGGCATTACAGCCGTGGGCATTGCTAAGTCAATTGATAAGAGCATGAGTGTGGACCTAGGCGAGGAAGCCAAAAAAGCCAAGCTTGATCTTAAAAAAATCCCCAAAGATGAATACAAACATCTGATTAAAGACTTATCCGCTCAGATGGAAATGGCCTCCGCAAATCTGCAATTTGAGAAAGCCGCTGAACTTCGAGATATTATTACTGACATAAAATCAAAGCTATAAATCCCAAATCCAAGGTGTTATACTTGACATTACATGAAACTGACGCGTGATGATGTATTAAAATTGGCCAAGCTGTCGCGGCTTAAGCTTAAGAATGATGAAATTGAATCTTTTCAAAACGATATAAGTGAAATATTGAACTATGTAGAAATTCTGCAAAGTGTGGATACTGATGGCCTAAAACCCACATATCAAGTAACGGGATTATTTAATGTGACTCGGCCTGATGAAGAAGTAACGTATGGGCCGACGCCTGACGCACTTTTAAAAAATGTACCGCACAAAGAAAACAATTTCATAAAAGTTAAAAGGATGATTGGTTGATGGCACAATGGCAGCCAATTGCTAAAATTGCTGAACAAGTTCGGTCCGGCGAGATCCAGGCTGCCCAACTAGTTGAAGATGCACTAGATCGCATTGAAAATAATAAAGAATACAAAGCAATCATTTCCATAATCACCAAACGAGCTCGTGAGCGGGCGAAGTATATAGATGAACAAGTTCGAAATGGCAAGAATCCAGGACGTTTAGCAGGTGTACCATTTATAGCCAAAGATAACTTTCTAGCTTTTGGCGCAGAAACCACTGCCGCAAGCAATATATTAAAAGGATTTGATGCACCATATCAGGCTTCAGCCATTGAAAAACTGGAAGCCGAAGGCGCGATACTAGTGGCTAAAGCAAATCTGGATGCTTTTGCCCATGGTTCTAGCACAGAAAACAGCGACTTCTTTACCACCCTTAATCCTCACGATAAATCCCGTGTACCAGGTGGTAGTTCCGGTGGATCAGCAGTTTCCGTTATTCTAGGTATGACACCGTTTGCGATTGGCACAGACACCGGTGGTTCAATACGTTTACCAGCTAGTTTTACGGGAATAGTCGGCTACAAACCTACGTATGGGCTTATAAGTCGTAGTGGTGTAGTAGCGATGGCCAGCAGTACTGACGTAATAGGGCCTTTAGCTGCAAATGTTGATGACATCGCATTAATTGTTGATATTATAAGCGGTCACGATCCACAAGATAGCACTATGATAGAACGGAATGAAAAGGCCTACACTGAGTTGGATCAAGAAGTGCGGGGTAAAATTATTGGTGTCGTGAAAGAATATATGGGCGAGGGGCTGCATGAAGATGTTCGAATATCTATTCAGACTGCAATACAATCCTTCGAAAACGCCGGTGCAGTAATAAAAGAAGTTAGCTTACCGAGTTTACCTTTAGCCTTAGCTGTTTATTATATTATCTGTCCGGCCGAGGTCAGCAGCAATTTAAGTCGCTATGACGGTCAGCGGTTTGGTTTTAGTTATCCTGAAGCAAAAAATATTGATGAAAGTTATGAAATATCGCGTGAAAAAGGCTTTGGTGCTGAAGCTAAACGTCGTATTATGATAGGCACATATGTACTAAGCTCAGGTTACTATGATGCTTACTATCGAAAAGCCCAGACAGTACGTACCAAATTAATAAATGAATTTAATAAAGCCTTTGAAGGTGTAGATTTCTTACTTGGTCCGACCGCACCAACTACAGCATTTAAAATTGGCCAGAATACCGATGATCCACTCAAAATGTATTTAACGGACATAATGACAGTGGCTGCAAATTTAGTTGGTGTACCAGCTATATCACTACCCTGTGGAGTAAGTGACGGGTTACCAATCGGAGTGCAGCTAATCGCTTCACAAAAACATGACCGCGAATTACTAAGTCTGGCAAAAGCGTACGAGGGCATGCGCGTATGAGCACCGAAGTAATCATTGCGATAGTTGGAGCAGGATTAGCAATTTTAGGCGTTATTACTTTTTTGGCACGCCGGCCGCGCAAAGATCTTAACCGTGAATATTTTCAGAAAAAGTGGCGCGAACTTCAAAAACAATTAGGTAAGCCCGAAACTTGGCCGATGGCCATAATTCAAGCAGATAATTTGCTAGACGAAGCTTTGCGTAAACGTCGCTTCAAGGGTAAAACCATGGGTGAGCGGATGGTGGCGGCACAAAGGTCATTTACAAATAACGACAGAGTATGGTTCGGACATAAACTTCGTAATAAGCTGGTTCATGAAGTCGACACTAAAGTTTCCAAAAAAGATATCAAGGAAGCAATGCTTGGTTTCGGACAGGCATTGAAAGACGTAGGGGCGCTAAAGAAATGAGTTACCATGCAACCATAGGTATCGAGTGCCATGTACAACTGAAAACCCGAACAAAGTTATTTGCCGCCGTTGGAAATGACGCCCGAGATGCAGAACCCAATACCCTCATCAGTCATATTTGTTTAGGTTTACCGGGGGCTTTGCCGGTTTTAAACGACAGAGCTGTAGAACTAGCGTCTAAAGCTGCATTTGCACTAGGTACCAAGCCGCAAAAATTCAGTAAGTTTGACCGCAAACATTATTTTTATCCGGATTTGCCCATGGGATACCAGATTAGTCAATATGACGAACCAATAGTCTTAGGTGGCCATGTCGATATAGAAGTAAATGGTGAAAAAAAGCGCATAAACATTACTCGGGCCCATCTCGAAGCCGATGCGGGCAAATCAACGCACCCTGAGGGTAAAGATTATAGTTTGGTCGATTTAAATCGTGCTGGTACACCACTGCTAGAAATTGTCAGTGAGCCCGAGCTGCATTCGCCCGCTGAAGCAAAAGCTTATGCTCGTGAACTATATTTACTTATGAAATACGCAGATGTGAGTGATGTTGATTTATACCACGGTAATATGCGTTTTGATGTTAATGTCTCGGTCAGTAAAACGGATAACCTTGGTACTCGTTCTGAAACCAAAAATCTCAATTCATTTAAAAGTGTTGAGAAAGCCGTCGAATACGAAATTAAACGTCAGACAGAATTACTAGAAGCAAATAAAAAAATTGACCAGGAAACGCGCGGTTGGAATGATGCAAAGCAAAAAACCTTTAGCCAACGTACCAAAGAGGATGCCCATGATTACCGTTACTTCCCAGATCCTGATTTGCCGCCAGTCCTTTTAGATGAAAAGTTCATTGCAAGAATTGAAGCGAATATGCCGGATATGCCGAATGTACTAAGAAAACAATTTGAGAGTTTAAGCCTCGATAGTTCGCAGTCAGACAGTCTGCTAGAAGAACCAACACTGGCGCAGTTTGTATGTGGTATTGCGGATGGACACGATGCTAAAACTGCGAAAACAATCGCCAACTGGCTAACGGGAGAATGTGCGAGATGGGTTAGTAACAATACAATTACTTGGAATCAGGTGTATGACAAAACTGCTCATTTAACTGACCTAGTGGCCATGGTAGATAGTAATTTATTAAGCTCAACCGCTGCTAAAGAAGTACTGCTAGAAATTTTGCAGACCGGTAGTGATCCGAAGAGTGTTGCTGAAGCGAAGAATCTTATCCAGGAGTCCGACGAAGCAGCGCTTGTTATGATTGTCGAACAAGTTTTGAGTGAAAACCAAAAGGCTGCAGACGACATAAAAAAAGGTGAGCTCAAGGCGATTGGTTTTTTGGTTGGTCAAGTCATGAAGGCTTCTCGGGGTAAAGCTAATCCTAGTGTCGTAAAGGAACTTATTGAGAAACAATTGGGAGTTTAATAAATGACAAAAGTACGCAAAGCAGTAATAGCAGCGGCAGGATTTGGAACCCGATTTTTGCCACAAACTAAGGCGATGCCGAAAGAAATGTTACCGCTGATTGATAAGCCGATTATTCAGTATATCGTCGAGGAAATGGTGGAAGCCGGTATTGAAGACATCATTATCGTTACGGGCTATCACAAACGTTCAATCGAAGACCACTTTGATCACATAAGTGCGGATCTAAGAGCCAATTTAAAACAAGGCAAGAAGCTCGATCTATTAGAAGAAACAAAAAAGATTTCTAACTTGGCAAATTTTGCTTACGTTCGACAAAAGGGCCCTTATGGTAATGCTACACCAGTTATGAATGTAGAGCACCTAATAGGTGATGAGCCGTTTTTATATGTGTTTGCTGACGATTTTTTTGTAGCAACTCCTTCGCGTTTTCAGCAAATGATTAATTTGCACGAAAAGAGCGGTAAATCAGTTGTGGCATGTAAAAAAGTCCATACGGATGATGAGTACAGTCGCTATGGAATAGTTGCTGGCGATGAACTAGAACCAGGCACGTTGAATATGAAAACTATTGTAGAAAAACCAGGTAAAAAACGGGCTCCAAGCGATATGGCTAGCGTCGGCGGATATCTGTTTACGCCATCCATATTCAAATACATACGCGATGCTTTAAGAAACCTGGCGGACGGTAAAGAATTCTATATTCAACCTGCCATGCAAAATCTAATAGATCATGATAGTGGAATGTTAGCTTATCAAATCAAGGATGCTAAATACTATGATACGGGCAATAAACTGGATTATCTCAAAACTGTCGTTGATTTTGGCCTGCAGCATCCAGAACTCAAAGATGAGTTCCGTAAATATTTACGTGGCATTACCTATTGACAACAGTGTATACTAGAGGCGTACTAACTGGAGGTTTATAAATGGAAGATGCTGCTGTAGTACTGATAATCATTTTAGCAAGCGTTCTTAGTGTGTTTTTAGTAGTGGCAATTATACTAGTTATCAAAATCATTAAGCTTTTGAAGGTTTTGAATACGGCAGCTGTTAAAGCCAGTGAAGTAGTCGGCAACGTAGAATCTGCAAGTGAAGTTTTGAAAAAAGCAGCAGGCCCCTTGGCTATCGGTAAATTACTCATGAATGTGGTAAACGTCGTATCTAAGAAAAGAAAGGGTTAGGATTTACATGGGTAAAAATTCTGGCAAATGGGCAGCAAGCGCAGTAGCTGCTGGGGTAGCTGGATATGTAGTAGGTGTTTTAACAGCACCAAAAAGTGGTAAAGAAACCCGTGAAGAAATTAGAAAGGCATCCGCTAATGCAAGAAGTGATGCCGAAAAGAAATTCAAATTAATTTTGACAGATTTGAATGCTCGATTAGACGAAGCTAAATCCAAGGGTGAAAACGTCACCGGCAGGGGTAGGAAAGAATTCGAAAAAATGTATGCGCAGGCCACCGACGCCAAAGAAAAAGTCCGACAAATTATTAGTGGTTTACACGACGGTGATGCCGATGATCCAGAGCTCAAAAGAGCTCTAAAAGATGCGCAAGGAGCACTAAAACACCTTGAAAAATACATCAAAAAATAGCAAACGCACAGATAAATATTACGAGAACCTAGGTCGTATAGTAGCCAGTGTTTATGAAACGGGTTATTTGGATGTCGCTAAAAGTTATAAGATGTCCTTTCTCAAGGGAGTGTTTAGCGGTGTGGGTGGTGTTATAGGGGCGACAATTATTGTTGCTTTATTACTATGGATACTTTCCGTAGTAAAAGAAGTACCATTTATAGGCGATATAAGTAAAAAAGTTGAAAGCAGTATTAATGAGCAGAAGTAACCCCAGTTTTAACCCCGGTCTAACACTTTATGATGTGAGTAATAATGTACTGTCGAGAGAAGGTAATATTACAAATGTCAATTTTGGAAATACGACCGATTTAACTGAGACTGAATCTGCTAATTGGCGAAGACTGGCTGTAGTCGCAGCTACAGGGGTACTTGTTGTTGCGGTTGCCGGGCTAGTACATAAAATCTCTGACTAATAACTCAGTTGTAATTACGACACACGACGCATTGCTATGGCTTGGCATATAATATGTTGAGATGAAAGCTCATGCTAACAAGCTGGAGGTGGATTGTTACGTTCACCTACACAATCATTCCCATTACAGTCTGCTTGATGGCCTTACGAAAGTGTCGGCTATGCTGGAAAGTGTCAAAAAAAGTGGTATGTCGGCTATTGCCATGACCGATCATGGAACGTTATCGGGTAGTATTGATTTTTATAAAGAAGCTGAGACGTACCGTATAAAGCCGATCATCGGCATGGAAACGTATGTTGCTGCACGGAAACTTACCGACAAAGAACCAGGCAGAGATAAACAAAATTATCATCTCATCTTGCTAGCTATGAATAATAAGGGTTATCAGAACCTGATGCGGTTGAGTACCACAGCTAATTTGCAAGGATTTTATTACAAACCTCGTATCGATCATGAATTACTAGAAAAATATAATGAAGGCCTTATTGTATTAAGCGCCTGTATAGGCGGGGAAGTTGGTGATGCTTTACGAAATGGTCAATACGAACAAGCCAAAGGTATTGCCGCAAGGTATAAATCAGTCTTTGGTGACAGGTACTATTTAGAGGTACAAGATCACGGACACCCAAAACATCCTACCAAATGGCAAGATCAAATTGATGTTAATAAGCAATTATTTAAACTATCAAAAGATTTAGATATACCGTGCGTATTAACTTGTGATGCCCATTACTTAACTCATCAAGATCAGGAGGCGCATGAGATTTTATTATGTGTACAAACAGGTGCTTATTTGTCCGATAAAAACCGCATGTCACTCGCTAACTTAGAACTGCATATAACTGATCCAAGAGATCTTATTGAGCGCTGGGGCGAGAAGCATCCGGAGATTATTACTAACTCTAAGGCTATTGCTGATCGCTGCACTGTAACTTTAGAACTCGGTAAGATATTAATTCCTCAGTTTCCGGTGCCAAATAAAGAAACAGAGATGACGTACCTACATAAGTTGGTATATAGGGGGATGGCATGGCGTTATGGTGATATTAGCGAAAAGAAAACCGAAAATTTATCAGTAGCACAAGCAAAAAAACTATTGCCCGATAACGTTAAAAAAAGAACCGAATATGAACTCAATGTTATAGATAATATGGGCTTCAACGGTTATTTTCTGATTATCTGGGATTTTATCAATTGGGGCAAGAATCAAGGGATAGTATTTGGGCCCGGGCGCGGCTCAGCTGCAGGCTCGATTGTAGCATATGCTCTAAAAATTACAGAACTGGATCCGATTGAATATGACCTACTGTTCGAAAGATTTTTGAATCCGGATCGTATTAGCATGCCTGATATAGATATCGACATTCAAGACACACGTCGGGGTGAAGTCATCCAGTACTGCGTGGAGAAGTATGGACACGAACGAGTGGCCAATATCGTTACATTCGGTAAGATGGCCGCTCGGAATGCCGTTCGTGACGTAGCACGGGTACTGCAAGTGCCATACGTTGAAGCTGATCGTTTGTCAAAAATGATTCCTCCTCCGATACAAGGCCGACACATCCCACTAGCAACATCGCTTATTAACAGCAATGAATTAAGAGCCGAAAATGAGAGCAACGAACAGTCCGCTCGTGTGTTTGAACTGGCTACCAAGCTTGAGGGAACTATTAGGTCACACGGCGTTCATGCGGCTGGAGTTGTAATCGCCCCTGATGATATTGTAAAATTTGTTCCATTAGAAATGGCGCAAAAAGGAGTTGTGGCAACCCAATATTCTATGGGTCCGATTGAAGACCTTGGGCTACTAAAAATGGATTTCTTAGGCCTCAGTAACTTAACCGTAATTAAAAATGCCCTGCGAATTATCAAAAAGGTCTATAAAAAAGATATTGATATTACCGCCGTACCTCTGAATGATCCCCTGACATTCGAATTATTACAGCGAGGGGATACGACTGGAGTATTCCAACTGGAGTCTTCGGGCATGAAACGCTATTTAAAGGAACTTAAGCCCACTGAATTTAATGACATTATAGCAATGTGCGCATTGTATCGCCCCGGTCCGCTGACAGCCGGCCTGACAGATTCCTTTGTAAAGCGAAAAAATGGTCATGAAGAAGTCACATACGAACACAAGCTTACCAAAAATGCCCTTCAAGCTACTTATGGTGTTATCGTCTATCAAGAACAGGTTATGCAGATGAGTAAAGAAATGTGTAGTTTCACCGGTGGGGAAGCTGACACGCTACGTAAAGCCATTGGTAAGAAAAAACGTGATGTTATGGATAAGATGGGCAAACAGTTTATCGATGGCGCTATAAAAAATGGTGTCCCTAAACGAACGGTCGAAAAAATCTGGAATGATATTTTAGGTTTTGCAGACTATGCCTTTAATAAATCACACTCGGCATGTTATGCCATGATCGCCTATCAAACAGCATACTTAAAAGCTCATTACCCTTCGGCATTTATGGCAGCACTTATGACAAGTGATTATGATAATACAGATCGTCTAAGCATTGAAATTTCTGAATGCCAACATGTGGGTATAGAAGTTTTACCACCTGATATCAATGAATCTTTTCACGAGTTTGCGGTTGTGCCAAAAGGCGATAAATTGCATGATCCGATTCGCTTTGGGATGGATGCTGTAAAAAATGTCGGTTCCGGAGCAGTTGAAGAAATTCTACAAGCTCGTCAGCAGGGGAAATTCGAAAAACTCGAAGACATATTCATGCGCATCAGTCCAAGAGTGCTAAACCGTAAGGCCCTGGAAAGCCTGGTGCGGGCGGGCGGCTTCGACCGGTTTGGAGATCGCAGCATTTTAATGCATAGCCTTGACAATATGCTAGCATTTGCAAATCGTATCCAAAAAGAAAAGGCTGCTGGCCAAACCGGCTTGTTCGGTGATTCTTCTGACTTAGATACAAGTCTTTATCCACAAATAGTTCTAGAAAAAAGTGGATTATTATTTAACCGCCAAGAAATGCTGAAATGGGAACGGGAATTGTTAGGACTTTATTTGTCAGAGCATCCGCTCAAATCGTTCGAAAAAATCTTAAGTGAACTAGCTATGCCGATTACTGAACTGCAGAGTGATATGGAAGGCAAGTTGGCGGTAGTCGGTGGGGTTATCACCGAACTTAGGGATATCACAACTAAAAACGGCCAAAAAATGGCGTTCATTAAGATTGCTGATCTGAGTGGTGAAATCGAAGTGATTTTATTTCCCAGTACCTACCAGCAAACGCTTGGATTGTGGGAACGAGATCGAGTAGTGCTGGTCAGGGGAAAAATAAATGGCAAAGATCGCGTTACAGGGGTGGAAATGTCAGAGGTTAAACTACTGGTAGATGAAGCCCGTGAAATTACTATTGCTCAAGCCGAAGCTTATGAGCCGCGTGGCAGGGCTATGAAGCTGCCTAAAAAAGTCAAACTTAAAGCCAAATCATTGGGCGCAAAAGTCGCAAGTCCCATCATGCAACCCCGCATTTATATTCGATTGCAAGACAGCGAAGACGAGCAGCAACTGAAGTCGTTAAAAACAGTAATCGATGACCATAACGGGCCGACTGAAGTAGTACTCGTCATTGGTCCGGCTGATAAAAAGCAGATTATTAAATTGCCGTCAGGCGTTGTTTCGGACGATTCCTTTTTAGAAAAGTTACGAGAACTGGTTGGTGATGCACAAGTGGTCGTACAGTAAACTAGCGTACGGCACCACTGCCGGCCAGCAATACAAAGCCTAAGTAGACAACAGCTAGCACGGTGAGATCAAGATGAATGTGGTGTGCAAAGAAATGTTCGCCAGCCATGATATAACGTTTGACATGCAGCCCCTTATGAAACAACCAAAGTAATCCAACGCCAGTTACTAGTAAAATTACTGCGGTTGCACTCCAGACGGCTTGGCCTTTTGTCAGCAGCTGAATCCGGCTGACCTGGGTTGGTGTCGCAGTGGTATCTGCTGGCGGTGTCTCTTGACTGGTGGGCGCTACTGCAATGGTTTCTTCCTGTTTTGGTACTTCCTTTTTGATTTCTACCGGTTGTGCTTCAGGCTTGGCGACTGCAGGTGGCTGAGACGTTGCCGCTGGTGCTGTCTGGGGAGTGGAAGCCTTTGGAGTAGGTTTTTTAGGAGTTGTTGATGCGACAGGAGCCGAAGCCTGTGGTTTGGCGTACATTGCAACTACAACCGTTTGTTTGCCATCACCAACGTAATTGGAACTATTGGCAAATCCAAAACCAACTTCGGTAAAAGTTGATCCTAGTAAATTGGACTTGTGTGGCGGGCTGTTCATCCACCCAGTTACCGTATCGGCACTGGTTAAAAAACCGTAGGCCAAATTTTCACCGGCCGCGCTATAGCTGTAGCCGGCATTGGTGATAAACCACCAAGGTTGTTTGCCGTCTGGTGATACGTGCGACCAGTAATTTTTAGCAACCATATCATTAGCCTTAGCCTGGGCGGCGGAATTTAACTTACTATTGTTCTTAAGCACCTTTACTCCATTATTTGTTCGCTGAGTATTTGTGGAACTAAGTAAGCCCGATACGCTCACGTTAGTGGCATAAGCCAGGACTTGGTTTGGAATCGATTGTGGCCGATATTCTTGCGGCCGAACAGACAATACTGACGCCGAAAAAGCAATGATAACAGCCGGAATAAACTGTCCAACAACCCTAATCCTACTGGTATTTTTCTTTTTTGGAGCAGCTGACTTATGTCGTTTTGTTTTAACTATTTGTTTCTTCATGACTTAACTACAAGCAGTATAGCGCATATGCTTGAAAGATGGTATATGTTTTATTTAAAACGGCAGTGGTACAAGGCAATAGCAGCGGCTATGACTACATTAAACGATTCTTTTTTACCTTGCATTGGAATTTCAATATGAAGTGGAATACTATCCAGTATATTTTTAGGTAGACCGGTAACTTCCGTGCCTAGCAATAAGGTCAGTTTTGGAGACGGCGTAAAATCGGGTAAAGAAATGGATTTATCAGACTGTTCAAGGGCTGCTATTTCAAAGCCCTGCCGAGACAATATAGATAGGACTTTGTTGATATCCTCAATATATTCCCACTCTAATGACTTTTCAGCTCCAAGCGATGTTTTCTTAATTTGAACATCGAGCTTAGCTGCAATATGCGGCAAACGATTGTCATTAATTTGCAGAGGATATGGAGTGTAGCCAGTTAAATATACTTTTTTTACACCCAATCCTTCAGCCGTTCGCATCAATGAGCCCACATTAAATGTGCTACGCATATCATGAGCAATAACTATTAATTCTCGTCCCATTAATCTAAGTGTAGCAAAGCAACAGTGTATAACAGTAACTTGTGCTTTAAGAGGCGAGAAGCTTATGCTTTAATACTTATATATGGCTTTAACTGCGCGAGTGGAAGAGGAGCAGAATACTGCGCGGCGTGCTCAAATTTTGGGCCTGCCTTATATTGATACCACTCAGCTGCCCAATCGCCAGTTATATTTACAGTTTTTATCAGTTCCAGAATTATATAGCCAACGCGTTATTCCATTGTTGTCCGAACAAAATGCCGTAACCTTTGGCGTCACTAATACGACTTCGCAGCACACTATGCAAAACTTACGGCAGCGATTTGCCGATTATCGGGTCAGTTTTGCGTTGGTTTCTGATACTAGCTATCAAGATTATATGAAACTTTATGATCCTCCCAAGGAAATTATCTATGATGATATTGAGATCAAGCCGAATACACCTCAACCTATTCAAAGTGATCAAGATCAAACAGTAAAGCAACCGGAAGATCAGATCAAGTCGATATCGGCCACACTATCACAGGTCCGAGCCGATGATATGCTGGCATATCTAGTAAAACAAGCTTATCAACTAAAAGCTTCTGATATTCATTTGGAAACAGGCAAAGACAAAACTCGCATTAGATTTCGTGTGGACGGAGTGCTGCATCCGATTGCTGAGTTGACACCAGAAAATTATCGTTTATTACTGGGTTCACTTGCAAGTGCAGCAAATATATCTACCGTTGCCGATGACGCTCAGACTGGCCATATTGAGCGGACATACCGTTTGGCTGACAATTCCGAAGTTACCGTAAACTTACGCGTTGAAACAGTACCGACAGTGCATGGCCAAGATGGAGTGCTGCGATTATTCAACTTCAATGAAGAATTTTTGAATCTCAATAAATTAGGCTTGAATCAGCAAGAACGTGAGGTTGTAGATGATATCTTGAAACACCCGACAGGCCTGGTGCTGATTGTTGGACCAACTGGTTCCGGTAAAACAACGACTCTCTATAGCATGCTCAGTGAACTGAATCACCCTGAACGAAAACTAATTAGCTTAGAAGACCCCGTCGAATACGTTATAGAAGGGATTACTCAGATACCTGTCAATTCGCGTTCAGACAAAGAAGGCTTCGCTGGAAAACTTCGGGCAGTATTGCGTCTTGATCCAGACATTGTTATGGTCGGCGAAATCCGAGATCTTGATACCGCCAAAACTGCTTTACAGGCTTCTCTTACAGGTCACTTAGTCTTGAGCACTTACCATGCCAGCTCAGCAGCAGCGGCACTCACCCGCATGTTGGATGCAATCGGCGAAAACCCCTTATTTATTAATTCGATACGTTTGATTACTTCGCAGCGTCTTGTACGGCGGCTTGATGATGCAAGCAAGCAGCCATACGAACCTGATGAGCCAACACGGCTTTATATCCAGAAAGTCCTGGACACATTACCCGAAGGGTTTAACCGGCCCGATAGCGGCACCCTACAGTTATATAAGCCGGGTACTTCCGAAACCAACCCTTTTGGTTATACTGGGCAATTTGCTATTCGTGAGTTTATGTTAATGAATCCAGAACTTCAAACTATACTTCGAAAACCTGCCCGGGAAGTCAGTACTACAGATTTGGAACAAGCAGCTATACGTGGTGGCATGATTACTCTTAAGCAGGTTGGTGTCTTAAAAG